>NZ_JBSFUU010000003.1:132744-244645 GCF_053591955.1 Streptomyces sp. NPDC002845
GCGAAGGACGGCAAGGAGCTCGGCAAGGACCGTAAGGAGCACGACAAGGACCGCAAGGACTCCCCCCGTGGCGGGATGCACACGGGTGGCGGAGCCCTGACCGCGGTGAACGGGGACGACTGGGACACCAAGAAGGACCCCAAGCACGACGAGGAGACCCGCAAGGACAGGGACCACGACAAGGTCTGGCAGTCCGACCACGACAAGGACTGGCAGTCCGGCCACGACAAGCCGCGCGGCGGGATGCACACCGGAGGCGGCGCGCTCGCCGCGCCGGGCGTCACCGCAGGCGGGCTGGCCGCTCTGGCGGTGGCCGGCACCGGAATGTACGCGTTGCGGCGCAAGAAGGCGTCCGAAGGCGCGGTCTGACCGATGCCTGGCGTCATAGCAGCCGGGCCGCCGCCTTCATGCCGCGCGGCGGCCCGGCCGACCCTCCCGCTTGATGTGTCCGTCCCGCTGCCGTGACTTGAGTGAGGTGGTGTCCATGGCAGCCAGTCCTCCATCCGATACCAATACCGATACCAACACCGATGCCAAGACCGATACCGGTACCGGCCCCGAGACCTCGAAGCGGCGCATCCGCGCGGGCGCGACGATGGTGTGGAGTGCGGCTGTCCTGGCCGTGGTGTTGATCCTGGTCGGCGGCCGTGACGAGTCGTCCGACGCCGGGCGCGCGGCGCACGCTCCGCCGGTCGCCACGTCGCCCTCACCCGCCACGTCACCCTCACCCGCCTCGTCTGCCACGCACCAGGCGGGAAAGTATTTGCCGAGGTCCAGGCCGACCCGCCTGCTCATCCCGAAGATCTCCGTCGACGCGCCCTTCACCGACCTCGCCATCGGCCGGTCCGGGCAGCTCGAAGCCCCTCCGGCCGACGACGTCAACCTTGTCGGCTGGCACACCGAGGGGGCCTCTCCCGGTGAGGCGGGCACCTCGATCATCGCCGGGCATGTCGACACGGCGACGTCCCCGGCAGTGTTCGCGGAGCTCAGCGAATTGGAAGAGGGAGACCGGTTCCACGTGGTGAGAGCCGACGGGCGCAGGGCCACCTTCGTCGTCGACAGCGTGGAGACGTTCGACAAGGACAACTTCCCCGATCAGCGTGTGTACGCCGACACTCCGCAAGCGCAGGTACGGCTCATCACCTGCGCGGGGGACTACGACCGCGCGGCCAGGGACTACACCGAGAACCTGGTGGTCTTCGCCCACCTCGCCTGAGAGCCCTTACGGTGTCGGCCCTCGTCGCAGCAGGCCGTCCACCGCCCGGCCGAACATCCAGCGCGCCGCCTGTCTCAGCGGCCGGTCGAAGAAACGGGGCACGGGGCGCACCGCGATGTCCTCGCGCCAGACGACGCGGGAGCCCCCGTCGCCGTACGGACACACCTCGATCTCCGCCCACCCCGTGATGAAGCCGCCCCGCTTGGCCAGGCGGCACAGGGCGGTCGGGGTGTGCTCCGTCGGAGGGTGCCAGACGACCACTTCCATGGGGTCGTCGAAGGAGAACGGGCCGATTCCCGAATGGGCCACGAACGTGGTGCCGACGCGGGTGGGTGGTGGGGTGCGCACGGTGATCCGGGTCAGCGGGACCACGTCGGCGTGGCGCGGCCAGTCCGTGAGCCGGTGCCAGGCCTGGTCGACGGGGAGCGGGGTGACGCGTTCCAGACGGAAGAGGACCACGAGGGGATCGTAGACAGACGTCGGTGGCGCCTCTCGTCGGCCGAGCCACCGTCGGCGGGCTCAGACGTCCAGCAGCTCCCGCACCACCACCGGCATTCCCGTCTCGAACGACCGGTTCGCCGCCAGCCCCGTCACCAGCGACCGCGCGCCGTCCACCGCGTCCGCCGCCCGCCCCAGTTCGTCGGGCACGCGCTCGCCGAACAGGTCGGCCAGCATCCGTACGTCTCCGCCGCCGTGCCCGCCCTCACCGGTCGCGACCTTCACCTCGCGCGGCCGCTCCCAGAAGCGGCGTACCAGCAGCTCTGTCCGCCCGGCCGCGTCACCGGGTTCCGCGCCGTGCAGCACCGGGCCCGCACCCTCCGTCCGCACATCGGGACGCGTCCATGTCGACTCCTCCACCAGCAGCTCGATCCGCCCCTCGCTGCCGTTGAAGGCGATCCGGTAACCCTCCCAGGGCGCGTACGCCGTGAGGTGGTACGTCAGGGTGGCCCCGGAGGCGTACCGCACCAGGACCGCCATGTCGTCCTCGATCGTCACCCCGGGGCCGAAGACGTTCCGGTCCCGGTGGTAGCCGTCCTCGTGCTCGGCGTCCAGGTACAGGGCCCGCAGGACGGGCGAGTCCGCCAGGCGTAGGGCGAAGGGGTCGCCCTCGGCGGCCGCGGAGCCGTGGGCGCGGTCGTAGTCCCGGGCCAGACCGCGGCGCCGGCCCGCCTCGTCGCCGTAGAAGAAGAGACCGCCCTGGGCGAAGACGGTCTCGGGCCGTGTGCCGAGCCACCAGTTGACGAGGTCGAAGTGGTGGGTCGACTTGTGGACCGTCAGCCCACCGGAGTCGGCCTTGTCGCGGTGCCAGCGGCGGAAGTAGTCGGCGCCGTGGCGCAGGTCGAGCAGCCACTCGAAGTGGACGGAGCCGATCTCGCCGATCTCCCCGGAGGCGATGAGCTCCCGTACGGCCGAATGGACCGGGTTGTAGCGGTAGTTGAAGGCGACCCGGACTTCGTGGCCGGTGCGTCGCCGGGCGTCCAGGATGTGGCGGGCGCGGTCCGCGTCCGTGGTCATCGGTTTCTCGGTCACCACCTCGCAGCCCGCTTCCAGCGCGCGCACGATGTACTCGTCGTGGGTGCGGTCCACGCCGCACACCACCACCAGGTCGACGCGTTCGCGGCGGAGCATCTCGTCGAAGTCCTCGGCCGCGTACGCCGGTACAGGAGTTCGGCCCGGCTGGTCGGCCGCGATCCAGGCATTGTGGACGGCCATGCGGTGGGCGTTGACGTCGCAGAGGCCCACCAGGTCCATCCGGTCCGCGTACGGGCCGGTCAGTGCCTCGGTGTAGAGGCGGGCCCGGGCACCCAGTCCCACGACGGCACAGCGGCGACGATGTGCAGGAACGGTGGTCATGCGGAGCCTTTCGTTCCGAGGCGGTGCGGGGGTCTTGTTGTGACATCCGGACCTTCCCTAGGGTCGCAGAGGGTGCAAGCGCTTTCTAGCTAGAGCGAGTGACGCCACTGAGGAGAGGTGACCCCCCATGCCCGGAAACAGGACGAAGAGGGCTGCTTGGTTCCGTGAGTCGCCCATGACGGCCGCCGTGATCGCGCTCTGCGTGGCCCTCACCGCCACCGGCTGCTCCGGCTCGGACGAGTCAGGCGGAACGGGAGGCAAGGTCGTGCTGCGCTACACCTGGTGGGGCAACCCGGACAGAGCGGAGCGGACCCAGCGGGCCGTCGACCTCTTCGAGGAGACGCACCCGGGGGTCGACGTACAGACCTCGTTCTCCGGATACGACACCTACAAGCAGAAGTTGGCCACCCAGGCCGCCGGCGGTGACGCCCCCGACGTCATGCAGCTGGACTACCGGATGATCGACCAGTACGCCACCGGGGGAGTGCTCCTCGACCTCGGCGAGCAGCAAGCCGCCCTGGACACGAGCGAGTTCGACGCCGGGCTGCTCGCCACCGGCAAGGTCGACGGCACGCTCTACGCCGTCCCGCAGGGCCGTGGCACCGAGACCATGGTGTACGACACCCAGCAGTGGAAGGCCGCCGGAGTCGAACTGCCCGAGGCCGGCTGGACCTGGAGCGACTGGGCCGACGCCATGCGGGAGCTGGCCGAGAAGACCGGCAAGCCCGGCGGCACCGACCCCGGGTGGAGCGAGGACTCCTTCGAGATCTGGCTGCGCGGCCAGGGCAAGTCCCTCTACACCGAGGACCGACAACTCGGCTTCACCGCCGACGACTTGACCCGCTGGTGGACCTTCACGGACGAGCTGCGGCGCGAGGGCGCCGTCTCGCCCGCCGAGCAGACCACCCAGCTCGACGGCACGGTCGAGAACACCCCGCTCGGCCGGGGCATGGCCCTCTCCGACATGAACTGGGACGCCCCGGCGAGCGGTTTCCTCGCCCTCGTCCCCGGCGGGATCTCGCTCGCCCCGATGCCCTCGAACGAGGACGGCACCCCCGGCCAGTACTTCAAGCCCTCGATGTTCATGGGCATCGCCGCCGACACCGACCATCCCGAACAGGCCGCCCAGCTCATCGACTTCATGCTCAACGACAGGGAGGCCGCCAAGATCCTCGGTGCCACCCGCGGCATCCCGGTCAACGAGTCGGTCCAGGAGGAGATCGCCTCCGACCTCAAGGACTTCGACAAGACCATCTACGACTACCAGGCCACCGTCGAAGGCAAGCTCAACGCCCCGCCCCAGGCGCCCCCTTCGGGCGACAGCGCCCTGCAGACCACCTTCCAGCGCGACTACGACCAGGTGTCGTACGAGCGGATGTCGCCCCGCGAGGCGGCCGAGAACTACATCACCGAGGCGAAGGCGGAGCTGAGGCCATGACCACCACGCAGACGCCGACAGCCGTACGGCCCGGCCCGGCCGCCACCGCGAGGAAACCGCCCCGGCGCCGACGCGAGGGCGCCGCCTGGGTGTTCCTCTCGCCCTGGGTGCTCGGAGCCTGCGGGCTCACCCTCCTCCCCATGGCCGTCTCCCTCTATCTCTCCTTCACCGACTACGACTTGTTCAACGCGCCCAACTGGGTGGGCCTGCGCAACTACACCCAGATGTTCACCGAGGACCCCCGCTACTGGCGGTCGGTCGTCACGACCCTGACGTACGTCGTCATCGCCGTACCCCTCCAACTGGGACTCGCCCTCGTCGTCGCCCTCGCACTCAAGGGCATGAAGCGGGGCAAGGCATTCTACCGCTCCGCCTTCTACGCCCCCTCCCTCCTCGGCGCCTCGATGTCCATCGCCCTGGTGTGGCGGGCGATCTTCAACGACGGCGGCACGGTCGACAACCTCCTCGGCACCGGCGGCTGGGTCAACAAGCCCGGCTGGGCGCTGCTCGCCGTCGCGCTGCTGACGGTGTGGCAGTTCGGGGCGCCGATGGTCATCTTCCTGGCCGGACTCCAGCAGATCCCGGGGGAGTTGTACGAGGCCGCCGAGGTCGACGGGGCGAGCCGGTGGCGTCAGTTCCTGTCCATCACCGTGCCCATGCTCTCGCCGGTGATCTTCTTCAACGTCGTACTCCAGACCATCCAGGCCTTCCAGGTCTTCACGCCCGCCTTCGCGATCAGCGCCGGCAAGGGCGGACCCGCCGACTCCACGCTCGTCTACACGCTCTACCTCTACGACCGGGGCTTCGTCGCCTCCCACATGGGCTACGCCTCAGCCATGGCCTGGGTGCTGCTGATCGTCATCGGCGCGGTCACCGCCGTACTGTTCCGCACCTCGCGCTCCTGGGTCTTCTACGCCGCCGACTCCGAGGGGGGAGCCCGATGACCGCCACCACAACCGCCTCGACTCCCGCTGCCCGCAAGCCCGTCGACCGACGGCGGGTCGCGCTGCACATCGGCTGTCTGGCCGCGCTCCTCGTCATGCTCTATCCGCTGGCCTGGCTGCTCGCGACCTCGCTCAAGCCCGCGAGCGAGGTGATCGCCAGTCTCGACCTGCTGCCCAGCCGACTGGAGTGGTCCAACTACGACACCGCGCTGGAGGGGGTCAACGACGTCTCCGTGGCCCGCCTGCTGAGCAACTCCCTGCTGATCGCGGGCGGCGCCGTCGTCGGCAACGTGCTGTCGTGCTCGCTCGCCGCGTACGCCTTCGCCCGGCTGCGCTTCCGCTTCCGCGGGCCGCTCTTCGCGTTCATGATCGCCACGATAATGCTGCCGCATCACGCGGTGCTGATCCCGCAGTACATCATCTTCAACCAGCTCGGCATGGTGAACACCTACTGGCCGCTGATCCTGCCCAAGTTCCTCGCCACGGAGGCCTTCTTCGTCTTCCTCATCGTGCAGTTCATGCGCGGACTGCCGAGGGAGCTGGAGGAGGCTGCGCGGATCGACGGATGCGGGCCGTTCCGCAGCTTCTTCAGCGTCATCCTGCCCCTGACGCGCCCCGCGCTGATCACCACCGCGATCTTCACCTTCATCTGGACCTGGAACGACTTCTTCACCCAGCTGATCTATCTCTTCTCGCCCGAGAAGTTCACGCTCACGCTGGCGCTGCGGGCGTTCGTGGACGCGTCCAGCCAGTCGGCGTTCGGGCCGATGTTCGCGATGTCCGTGATCGCCCTTCTGCCGATCGTGCTGTTCTTCCTCGCCTTCCAGCGGTTCCTCGTCGAGGGCATGGCCAGCTCCGGGGTCAAGGGGTGAGCGGGATGCGCACCACCCGGGAGGGCCGGGACACACGGGAGCCGGGCGAGATCTTCGGCCCGCGGATGACGCTCTTCGCGGACGTCCTGAGCATCGGGTTCGCCACGGCCGTGGCCTGTCTGCCGCTGGTGACCGTGCCCGCCGCGCTGTCCACGGCTTGCGCGGTGCTGCGGGGGATACGGGAGGACCGCCCGGCCACGGCCGGACGGTACTTCGGGCTGCTCAGGCGGCGGCTGCGGGTGGGCGACCTGGCCGCCGGGGCCGTCGCACTGGCGGGTGCGCTGCTCGTCGCTGCCGACCTGGCGCTCGCCGGCGCCGGGCTGCCCGGCGGTCCCGCCTTCGCGGTCGTCGCGCTGGTGATCAGTGCCGGCGCCGCTGTCGTCGGCCTGCGCGCCTGCGCCCGCCCCGAGTCGCTCACCCACTGGCCCGCCGCGGTGCGGGGTGCGGCGGGTGACGCGGTACGGGACGTGGGCGGCAGCGGGCTGGTGCTGCTCGCGGTGGCCACCGCCGCGCTGTGTGCCTGGATGCTGCTGCCGCTGGCGTTTCTGGCACCGGGGCCGCTGGCCCTGGCGCTCACGGCCGTCGATGTACGGGACGGGGGGTGGGGTATTCGCGCGCCGACGTCCGAGTGACGGCGGGCACAGGGCGTGTGCCCCGGCCTCCCGGGTGAACCCCTACGGCTCCGACCACCGGCACAGCAGCCGGAACAGCCCGTACAGCGTCAGCGGCCACACGGCGGCGAAGGCCCAGATGACGGCGGGCTCGGAGGTGAGGATTCCGGCGACCATGAGGGTGACGGAGAGGGCGAGCCAGAGCGCGACGGTGAGGCCGCGCGGGCGGTACGCGGCGATCGGGGCCAGGTTCGGGCGGCGCCGCGGGCGCAGGGTGCGCAGTTGGCGGTCGAGGCGGCGGTCCCGGCGCAGGGAGGCCTCCAGCTCGTCCAGGATGCGCTGCTCGTGTGCGGGGAGTCGGCCGGTCGTCACTGTCGCTCCCTTCCGAGGCCGGTGGTCTTCGACTGTTCCGGGTGCCCGTGGGGCGCGGGGACTAACGCGCGCGGGTGCGGGGTGCGCGTACGGATGACCCGTTCACCCGTTCACTTGCTCATCCGTTCTCCTGTGCATCCGTTCTCATCGGTGCAGTGCCGCGACCAGCCCGTCCGCGCTGTCGGGCACGGCCCCCTCCGTGAACTCGGCCCGAATCCGTCCGGCGGTCTCCCGTCCCGCCGGTGTCAGGCACCAGTCCCACCAGCGCTCCAGGCTCCGTACGTCCATCTCCTCGGCCCTGAGGAGGGCGGGCCACCCGCACGTCCGTGCCTGCGCGGTCAGTCGGGCGCCGCCCGCCACGGGATCGACGGCGAGTACGGGTACCCCGGCCCGCAGCCCGAGGACGAGCCCGTGCAGCCGGTCCGTGACGACGAGGTCCAACCGGGCGAGAATGGACTGGAGTTGACCCGGGGTCGCGCTCACGTGCCAGTCGTGGGCGTCGAGCCGTGTATCCAGAGGGAGCCGCGCGCAGTCCTTGCCGACCAGCCACCGGGTCACCTCGTCCGCGACCTCACGATGGCGGCGCCGGGCTCCGTACTCGTGCTGTCCCTGCGTGAGGATCACACCGACGACGGGGGCGGTGTCGGCCTCCGGAGCCCGGGCGGCGAGGTCCTCCACGGGCTCGGCGGCCGGGGCGTCCCGTGGCAGCACCCGGTGGAACCCGGTCACGGCGGGATCGTCGGGATCGATCACGGAGACGCCGACGGCGATCCGCACACAGTGCCGGAACCGCCGGTGCAGTTCGACGATCTGCTCCCCGTGCAGCGGCCCGCACACGAACACGAGATGCGAGTACGCCCTGGGCCGCACCCGGTCCAGGTGCAGCGCCCCCGGCCGGAACCCGGGGCTCCACACCACGTCGTACGCCAGCCCCGCGTGCCCGAGTACGTCCTCCACGCGCCGTAGCGCCAGTACGTCCCCGGCGGTGGCCTCGCCCTCGCGGAAACTGAACCAACCCGTCAGCAGAATCCTCTGTCGCACAGCGGCTGCCGAGTACCCCGTCCTCACCAGGCCATACCTGTCGGCAGTGGGCGGTACCGGGGCGTTGTCAGACCCCTGCGTTACGTTCTGCGGCATGGCGAACTTCGTGTTGGTGGCAGGGGCGTGGCTGGGTGCGTGGGCGTGGGAGGAGGTGGTGGTGGAGCTGCGGGAGGCCGGGCAGGGGGCGTATCCGGTGACGTTGTCCGGGCTGGCCGAGAAGCGGGGGGTGCCGGCCGGGCAGGAGACGCATGTGCGGGACATCGTCGACGAGGTCGAGCGACGCGATCTGCGGGACGTCGTGCTGGTCGGGCACAGTTACTCGGGGATTCCGGTGGGGCAGGCCGCCGAGCGGATCGGGGAGCGGCTGGCGCGGGTCGTGTTCGTCGACTCCAGCGTTCCCGCCGACGGGGAGGCGTTCGTCGACTCGTGGGCGGACGGGAAGGCGACGGTCGGGGCGTCCATGGCCGAGAACGACGGCTTCTGGGCACCCCTGGGCGCGGACGACTGCGCCGGACAGGGGCTCACCGACGAGCAGATCGCGCGCATCGTGGGCGGTTCGACACCGCACCCGGGCGCCTCGCTCATAGAGCCGGCCGTGCTGTCGCGGCCGCTCGGCGAGCTCCCGGCGACGTACATCAAGTGTCTGCTGGACGGCCCCGAACCGGCGGGCGACGTCGCCGAGTTGCTGAAGAGCGAGCGGTGGCGGCCGGCCGAGATGGACACGGGGCACTGGCCGATGTTCTCCCAGCCCCGGGAGCTGGCCCGGATTCTCCTCGCCGAGAGCCAGGAGGGCGCCCAGGCCTGAACCCGGGCGCCCCGCGCCCTACTTCGCGTGGATCCGGTCCACCAGGATGTCGATCACCAGCGGGGTGCGCGGCCCGTAGCCGAGCAGCACCCCGTCCTCCAGGTCGACGACGCGGCGGTCCAGGCCGGCCGGGGTCTCGCGGATGCCGGGGATGTCGACCAGGCCGTCGATGCCGCCGACCGATTCGAGGCCCTTGGTCATCATCAGGATGACGTCGGGCTGGGCCTTGACGAGGGCCTCGCTGGTGATGGGGGTGAAGGGCTTGTCGAGGCCGGAGGCGGTGCCCGCGTCGACGGCTCCGGCGGCCTCGATGAGCGAGTCGGCGCCGGAGCCCTTGCCGCCGATGAGGTAGACGGCGGCGCTGCCCCGCATGTACAGGAAGGCGACCTTCGGCCTGCTGCCCTCGGGCACGCCCGCGCGGGCCGCGTCGAGTTCGTCGGCGATGCGCTGGTTGAGGGCCTTTCCTGCCGCGGGGACGCCGAGGGCCTCGGCGATGCGGGTGGTGCGGGTGGCGACATCGGCCAGTTCGGTGGCCGGGTCGAGGACGACGACGGGGATTCCGGCGTCACGGATCTGCCCGATGGCCTCGCTGGGACCGGTGTCGGTGTCGGCGAGCACGACCGTGGGGTCGAGGGAGAGGACGCTCTCCGCGCTCACGTCGTGCGCCCTGGTGACCTGGGGCAGATCCTCGGCCTCCTCGAAGGTGGCCGTGATGTCCCGGCCCACGACCCGGTCGCCGAGGCCGAGCGTGAAGACGATCTCCGCCACCCCGCCGTTGAGCGGCAGGATGCGGGAGGCGTCCTCGACGGTGACCCGGCGGCCGTCGGAGGAGTCGACCGTGACGGGCAGCTTCGGCGTGGGCGCCTCACCGTCGAGCGGAACGATGGAGTTCCTCGCCAACTGCTTCTCCGCCGCGGCCGCGCGCACGCTCGCGCTCACCGAGGACCCCGAGGACGCCGACGCGCCCGCCGCCGGGGCGGCGCCGGTGCCCTCCGCGCACCCGGCCACTGTTCCCAGGGTCAGGAACGCGAGCACGAGCGCGACAACTCCGTTCCGGGGCAAGGGGAATCGGTGTCTTCCGGGGATGCGCATCGCTCGGCCTCCGTCTTGGTGAGTGGTCTGTTCAGTTGGTGACACATGCCGACCGTATTAGGTTAGCCTTACCTGGGTTACCGATGGTTGGGATGTGATGTGATGCCGGCAAGAGGCGTACGAGGCTGGAGACTCGGCCCGGTCGTGGGCGTCGCGGCCCTCGCCCTGACGGTGGTCGGGACGGGCCCCGCGGTCGCGGCGGGCGGTTCGGCCACCGGCCCAGAGGACCAGAAACTCTCCGTTTCCAAAGCCTCCGGCCTCGACCCGGCGGGCGAGACGGTGACCGTCACCGGCTCCGGCTACAACGCGGAGAAGGGCATCTACGTCGCGTTCTGCGTGGACAACGGCGCGGGCAAGACGCCCACACCCTGCATCGGCGGGGTCGACATGTCCGGCGAGTCGGGTTCCTCCGTGTGGATCTCGTCCAACCCGCCGTCGTACGGCGAGGGGCTGGCCCAGCCGTACGAGGGCAGCGGGCACAACGGCTCGTTCTCCGTGCAGATCAAGGTGCGTTCCAAGGACGCCAACACCGACTGCGCCGAGTCCGGCGTGACCTGCTCCGTGATCACCCGCAACGACCACACCCGCGGCGGCGACCAGAGCCAGACCGTCCGTATCCCGGTGACCTTCGGGGACGGCGGCGGCAACAGCGCCGAGCCGTCCGCGACCGCGAGCTCCGGCACGGGCTCGACGGCCGGTTCGACGACAGGTTCGACCACCGGTTCGACGACGGGCGGTTCGGGGACCACGTCCGACGACCCGCTGGCCAGCACGGGCAGCGACGTCGCCCTGCCGCTCGGGATCACCGCCGCGGGCCTGGTGGCGGCCGGCGGTACCGCGTGGCTGTGGGCCCGAAAGCGTCGTACCGCACGGGCGGGCGACGGCACGGCGGACGCGCACTGATCACCTGTCACAAGCGAGTCAGGGGAGGACTGCGAGATGAGGAAGAGACCGGGTGCCGTGGTGACGGCGGGGGGAGCGGTGATCGCTCTGCTCTGCCAGGCACCGGCGAGTGCCCAGGACGGCGCGGACTCCGCGCGGGAGGTGTCGGGCGGCTACGCCGGCTGGGCCGTGGCCGCCACCGGAGTCCTGTCCGGCGCGGATGTGTCCGTGAGCGCCGGGAAACCGGCCGTCGACGGGACCGGAGGCCGCAGTTGGCTGCCCGTGTCCGACGGCACCGTGGACCCGGCCGCCGGTGACGCCACCGTCGGCTTCGGGGGAGCGGTCCGGCTCACCGCCGCCGGAGACACCCTCACCCTCGGCGCACTGCGCCTGACGCTGGACGACGGCACCGGAACGCTCCGCGCGCGGGCGGAACTCGGGGGCCGTACCCACTCCCTGGACCTTGCCGAAGTCCGCGAGGGCGCCACCGCGCCGGTCGTGCGGGGCGCGGGGGTGACCTGGACCGGTCTGCGCGCCTCCCTGACCGCCGAGGGTGCCGAACTGTTCGCCGCCTGGACCGGCCGGTCGTACGAGGAGGGCGGCGAACTCGCCCCGCTCGACGTGACGGTGGGCACGGGGACCGGCGCGGCGGAGCCGGAGCCGGAGCCGCCGGAGGGTGACAGCGGTACGGAGCCGAGCGCGCCGAAACCGCCCGTGGAGTCCCCGGAGTCTTCGGAGTCCTCGGAGGCCGTGACGCCCGAGCCGCCGAAAGCCGCCGGTGAGACGGCGCCGGCCGCCGTCGCGGAGCACCCGACCGTCGTCGCGGGCGGCGAACAGCGGGTCACGGGTGAGGGGTTCGAGCCGGGCGAGGTCGTCCTCGTCGCGATCGACGACGACACCCGCTACCAGGCGAAGGCCGACGCCTCCGGCCGCGTGTCCCGGGCGTTTCCCGTCTACACCACGGCGGTCGAGGGCGAGCACGCGGTCGAGCTGTACACCGTGACCGGTGACCGTCGGGCCGTCGCGGAGTTCGCCGTAGAGCGTTCCTGAGTCGAGGAGCGGGTCGTCGCCGACCCGCTCCTCGGCATGCCCGCTTCCGCACCTGTCGATGGGCCCAACTCCCGTTCTTTCACAGGGAGTTGACAGGTAGTTGACTCCCCTTTGCCCTCCCTTGACAACTGAACTTCGTTCATATTTAGGTTTGCCTTACCTAAGTCCGGATGGCTCCGCGTGGAGCCGATCGGCCGATCAGAAAGGTCTCCCACGACCATGAGAGCACCGCTGTCCGTCCGTACCGCCGCCCGCGCGGGCCTCGCCGTCGCCGCCGCGGGCGCGCTGACGCTGGGCCTGGCCACCTCGGCCTCGGCCGCCACGTCGACCCGCACGATTGTCGACGGCGGCACCACCTACAACCTGTCGGTGACCGCCCCGGACACGGCGTCCGCCGCGGGCCAGGTCATCAACGTCACGGGCTCCGGCTTCAACACCGGCCAGGGCATCTACGTCAGCCTGTGCGTGGTCGACGGCGCCCAGGGCGCCACCAAGCCCACCCCCTGCCTCGGCGGCCAGGACGAGACCGGCGAGACCGGTGCCTCGCACTGGGTCAACAACACCTTCGGCGGCTGGTTCGCCAACAGCTCCCAGTTCGGCACGGGTGGCACCTTCGACGTAAATATCTACGTCCAGGCGACCCTCGACGACGGCAGCGTGTGCGGTGAGGACGTCGAGTGCGCCGTCGTCACGCGCGCCGACCACTTCGACACCAACGACCGCAAGTACGACGTCCACGTGCCGATCACCTTCCAGTAAACGTCGTAGCTCCAACTCGCCGTAGTTCCCAGAGGTTTGACGGGCCGGCCTGAGGGCCGGCCCGTGCCCCGCACCGGCACCGAGAAAGGCCCCCCACCATGAAGCTCCTCCCCTCCGCCCGAACCGCGGCCCGCGCCGGGCTCGCCGTCGCCGCGTCCGCCGCGCTGACGCTGGGCCTGGCGACCTCCGCCTCGGCCGCCACGTCGACCCGCACGATCGTCGACGGCGGCACCACCTACAACCTGTCGCTGACCGCTCCGGACTCGGCCACCGCGTCCGGCCAGGTCATCACCGTCTCGGGCGCCGGCTACAACACCGGCCAGGGCGTCTACGTCGCGCTGTGCGCGGTCGAGGGCGCCCCGGGCGAGCAGCGGCCCACCCCCTGCCTGGGCGGCCAGGACGAGTCCGGTACCACCGGCTCCTCCCACTGGGTGTCCAACCTGGGCGGCGGCACCGTGGCGAACAGCTCCCCCTTCGGCACGGGCGGCACCTTCGACGTCGACATCTTCGTCAAGGCGACCCTCGACGACGGCAGCGTGTGCGGTGAGGACGTCGAGTGCGCCGTCGTCACGCGCGCCGACCACACCGACACCAGCGACCGCACGTACGACGTCCACGTCCCGATCTCCTTCCAGTAACCACCCGTCAGGCCGGGCCCCTCCACCCGTGGGGCCCGGCTCCCGGCGTGTCCGGGGCGTCGGGTGCACCCGACAGTTAAGGAAACGCTCCATGGCAGACGACATGACGGACCGGCAGCAGCCGGACCGCGCGGTCCCCCCGCACCCCAGGGCCTGTTCTGAGTTCCCCGCCTGCGCCCCGACGCCCGGCACGCACTCCCCCACTCTCGGCTTCGCTCGAGCGGGGGGACCCCCATGCCGCACGGCGCCGCAGGACAGGTGGCTCCGCCGCATGACCTGCGACACCGCATGCCGATCGCACGCACCGACCGCCGCTGCGCCCGCGCTCCGCGCGGACGACGGGGAACTCAGAACAGGCCCTGGACGCAGACGCCTGGCGGGCCCGGCACTGCTGGCCGCGGCCGCCCTGGTGGGCGCGTCCGCCGTGGCCGTCGCGGTCGGCTCGGCCGCGCAGGCAGCCGACACACCGAAGACGGCGCTCGGCAAGGAGGGCCAGAAGCTCACGGTCTCCGCTTCCGCCAACCTGGACCCCGACGGCGAGATGCTCCGGGTCACCGGCGAGGGCTACGACGAGACCAAGGGCATCTACGTCGCCCTCTGCAAGGACAACGGCGACAACCGCGTCCCCACCCCGTGCCTCGGCGGCGCCGACGAGACCGGCAGCGGCAGCGCCTCGAAGTGGATCGTCCCCGAGGGCGACCCCAACGAGGGCACGCTCGCCATCACCTACGGCGACGGCGGCACCTTCGACGTGGAACTCGGCATCACGGCGAAGGACAACAGCCTCGACTGCGCCAAGGTCGCCTGCTCCGTCATCACCCGCGTCGACCACCGCGCAGGCGGCGACCGTTCCCAGGACGTCCGCATCCCCGTCACCTTCGAGGGCCAGGACCCCGGTGACGGCGGCGACGGAGACGGCGTGGACGTGCCCCCCGGCACCGTCAGCTATGTCAGGTCGGCCGAGTTCCTGGCGGCCGGCGAGGTCAAGGACCTCCTGCTGCACCCCGACTCCGGAAAGCTCTACGTGGGCTCCGAGGACTTCACCGAGACGGGAGACGTCGACGAGCGCGGCCTGTGGGCCCTCGACGCCGGCGACGGCACGGTGCTCAGCCACATCAGCCGGGCCCCGAGCTCCACCGGCGTACTGGCCCCGCGCAACGTCCCGCGGATCATCGCGCCGCTCGCCGGTGACGGTGTCGTCTTCCACTACCCGTTGCGCGGCATCGGCACCGCCAAGGACGGGGACGAGGATGCCGCCGGAATCTGGCTCACCGGCTCCACGGTCACCGGGGCCGGTCCGGGCACCGAGGCGTCCACCGTCCTGGTCGCCCAGGGCGCGGCCCTCTCCGAGGTCGAGACCGCCACCGGCGCCGTCAGGCGCGACCTCACCCTGGAGGGCCGCTTCGAGCTCGGCGTCGACACGGCCCGCGGTGTCGCCTGGGCCGCCGACGGCACCGCCGGGCAGCTGCACCGTGTCGACACCGGCTCCTTCACCGTCACCGCGAGTGCCGAACTCCCCGCCGCGTCCGTCGCGTTCGTCGCGGCCGACCCCGCCACCGGCAACGTCTGGGTGGGCAGCGGGAACTCCGTGCGCGTCCACGACAAGGACGCGGGGCTCCTCACCACCATCGAGGGGCCGGACGAGGCCGTGGACGTCGCCTTCGACACCACCACCGGCCGGGCCTACGTCGTCTGGCAGGACAACGGCGACACCAGCAACGGCGGCGACCACACCAGCTCCCTCGGCGTGTACGACGCCACCACCTTCGAGGAGGCCGCCGAACCGGCGGAACTGGAGGGCAACCACTCCCAGATCGGGGAGGCCTCCGTCGCCGTGACCCCGGGCGGCACCTCCGTCTACGTGGGCAGCCCGGCCGAGGGCAAGATCGCCAAGCTCGACCTCCGCATGTCCCCGAAGGTCACCCAGGCTCCCACCGACCAGTCCGTCGCCCCGGGAAGTCAGGTCACCTTCGTCGCCGCGGCCGAGGGCACGCCCGAACCGGCCGTGCGCTGGCAGGTGAGTCCCGACGGCGGGCAGACCTGGTCCACGGTCGAGGGGGCCACCCAGAACACCTACGGGTTCACCGCGAGGGCGTCGCACGACGGCTACCAGTACCGCGCCGAGTTCACCAACCCCGTCGGTACCACCCGCACATCGCCGATCACCCTCACGGTCACCGCGCCCGGCGGCGGGGGCGACGGCGGCACCGGTGGGGGCGGCGACGAGGACACCGAGCCCTCCGGCACGAAGACGGTCACCGGCCCCGAGGGCCAGAAGCTCACCGTCACCCCGGTCAACAACCTCGCCACCGAGGACCAGACCCTGAAGGTCACCGGTTCCGGCTACGACGAGGAGAAAGGCATCTATGTCGCCCTGTGCGTCGACAACGGCGAGGGCGAACTGCCCAGCCCGTGCATCGGCGGCGTCGACATGACCGGCGGCTCGCACTCCTCAGTGTGGATCTCCTCCAACCCGCCGGACTACGGTGAGGACCTGGCCGTTCCGTACGACGAGGGCGGCCGCTTCGAGGCCGAGATCACCATCGACGCCAAGGACGAGTACACCGACTGCTTCCAGGTCACCTGTGTCGTGGCCACCCGCGCCGACCACACCCTCTCCGGCGACCGCACCCAGGACGTCAAGGTCCCGGTGGCGTTCGTCGGCCAGGACCCGGTGGACACCGATGACGGCGACGGCGGCTCGAACGGCGGCTCCAGCGGCGGGGCCGGCGGTGGCTCCAGCGGTGGGAGTTCGTCGGGCGGCTCCGACGGCGGCACCACCACCACCGGCGGCGGCAGCGGTACGGGCGGTACGGGCGGCACCGGCGCGACCGGCGGCACGGACGGCAGCCTCGCCTCCACCGGCGTCACCGTCCTGAGCCTGGCCGCGGTGGCGGCGCTGCTCGCCGCGGCGGGCGTGGTCGCCTACCGACGTGGGCAGGCGGGCTCGGTGGCGTAGCCGACACCTGCCCGAAATCGGCGGGGCAGCCGACTAGGCTGCCCCGCCGGTCTGTTGCCGGGGAGGGTCCGGCGATGGCGAGTTCTCGCTGTTGTTGTGAGGGACAGCGGTTACTAGTGTGCTTGTTGAGGTTTCAATAGAAGTCTGTCGAGTTCCTGTCGGAATCATCGAGTCCCTTTCAGTGCAGGTCACTTGACCGCAAAAATCGCTCATGCTCAATGCGCCTTCAGCCCCCACACCCCCCATCGGAAGGCAGGCACTGTGCACAACGGTTCCCTCGACTACCTCGTCGTCGGCGGCGGCCCCGCCGGACTCCAGCTCGGGCAGCTGCTGCAGACCGCCGGTCACAGCTACCGGATCCTGGAAAGCGGCAGTACGCCGGGCACTTTCTTCCGCACCTTCCCGCGCCATCGCACGCTGATATCCATCAACAAGGTCCACAACGGCACCTCGGACCCCGAGCTCAACCTCCGGATGGACTGGAACTCCCTGCTGTCCCCGGACCCCGAGCTGCTGTTCACCCGGTACAGCAAGCGCTACTTCCCGCACGCCGACGATCTCGTGCGCTATCTCGCCGACTTCGCCGAATCGTTCAAGCTGGACATCGCCTACGACACCCGGGTGGTGAACGTCCGGCGCGGCCCCGACGGCTTCACCGCCACCGACCAGCACGGCCGGGAACACCACGCCCGGCGCCTGGTCATGGCCACCGGGCTGACCCGGCCCAACACCCCCGACATCCCCGGCATCGACACCGCGGAGGACTACTCCGTCGTCTCCGTGGACCCCGACGACTTCACCGACCAGCGCGTGCTGATCCTCGGCAAGGGCAACTCCGCGCTGGAGACCGCCGACAACCTCGTCGAGACGGCCGCCACCATCCACGTCGCCGGACCGCACTCCATCCGCCTGGCGTGGAACACGCACTACGTCGGTCATCTGCGCGCCGTCAACAACAACTTCCTCGACACCTACCAGCTCAAGTCGCAGAACGCCCTGCTGGACGGCGATGTCCTGGCCATCGACAAGGGCGACGACGGCTACCGCGTCCGCTTCAGCTTCTCCCGCGCCGACGAGGTGGTGAAGGAGCTGCGCTACGACCGGGTGATCGTCTGCACCGGATTCCGCTTCGACGCCTCGGTGTTCGCCCCCGACTGCCGCCCCGAGCTGGTCATCAACGACCGCTTCGCCGCGCTCAGCCCCGCCTACGAGTCCGTGAACGTGCCCGGCCTGTACTTCGCCGGCACCCTCATGCAGCAGCGCGACTTCAAGAAGTCCACCGGCGGCTTCATCCACGGCTTCCGCTACGCCGTACGCGCCCTCAGCCGCATCCTCGACGAACGCCACCACGACACACCCTGGCCCCACCGGCCGGTCGACCCGGACCCCTCCGCCCTCGCGGACGCCGTCGTGGAGCGCGTCAACCGGACCTCGGCGCTCTGGCAGCAGTTCGGCGTGCTCGGCGACGTGGTCGTCACCGCACCCGGCGAAACGGCCCGCTACCACGAGGAAGTCCCGGTCGCCTACACCCACGACAGCGAACTCGCCTCCGGCGCCGACTACTTCACCGTCACCCTGGAGTACGGACCCGACCACGACAAGGTCGACCCCTTCGACATCACCGTGCGGCGCCCCTCGCAGAACTCCGTGGAGGGGGCCTTCGACGCGGCCTATCTCCACCCGGTGATCCGCCACTTCCGCGCCGGTGAGCTGCTGGGCACCCACCACATGGCCGAGAACCTCGAAAACGAGTGGGACAACCCCGAGGTACACACGGCCCCGCTCGCGGACTTCCTCGCCCGCGAACTCGACCGCCAGACCGCCGACCTGGGGCGGTGACGCGGCCGTGATGCTGTCCGTGAAGGACTTCGAAGCAGCCGCCCGCGACAAGATCGACCCCGTCTACTCCGACTTCATCGCCGGCGGCGCCCGCGACGAGATCACCGTACGGGCCAACGAGGCGGCCTTCAGCCGGCTCCAACTGCTGCCGCGTGTGCTGCGCGGCAGCAGGGTGGGGGACCTGGACGTCTCCCTGCTCGGCAGCCACGCCGGCATGCCGATCATGCTCTCGCCGACCGCCTTCCACAAACTGGTCGACGCGGAAGGGGAGCTGGCCACCGCGCGGGCCGCCGCGGCCGCCGGAGCCATCATGATCGTCAGCATGGCGTCGACGGTCGCGGTGGGCGAGATCGCCGACGCGGCCCGCGGCGCCGTGCACGACTCCGACCCCGCACCGCTGTGGTTCCAGCTCTACATCCAGCCCGACCTGGAGATCACCGAGGCCCTCGTGCGCCGGGCCACCGACGCCGGCTGCACCGCCCTCGTCATCACCGTCGACTCCCCGGTGCTGGGCGCCAGCGAACGCAACCGGCGCAACAGCTTCCACGACCTGCCGCCCGGCCTGCGCTGCGAGAACCTGGTCGACCTGCGCGACGGCGAGCGCGGCCACGTACGCCAGATCGCCATGTCCCCGGAGCTGTCCTGGGAACACATCACCTGGCTGCGCTCGATCACCGAGCTGCCGATCCTCCTCAAGGGCGTCCTGCACCCCGAGGACGCCCGGCTCGCCGTGCACCACGGAGTCGACGGGCTGCTGCTGTCCAACCACGGCGGACGCCAACTCGACACCGTACCGGCCACGTTGGAGATGCTCCCCGAGATGGCCGCCGCGGTCGCGGGCCGCATCCCGATCGTGCTCGACGGCGGCATCCGGCGGGGCACCGACGTGGTCAAGGCCCTGGCCCTCGGCGCCCGCGCGGTCGGCGTCGGCCGCCCGGTGATGTGGGCCCTGGCCGAGGGCGGCGAGAAGGGCGTACGACGGCTGCTGGAGCTGCTGCGCGAGGAGTTCGAGGACGCCATGGCGTTGTGCGGGGCGTCCGCGCTCGACGACCTGACGCCCGCTCTCGTCCGTACGCCCACCTGGGGAGCCCTCTCGTGAGCGCCACCGGATGGCTCGTCGCGGCGGCCGTCCTGGCTCTGGCGGTGAGCCTGCCCTACTGGCTGCCCCGCGCCGTGATCGCGCTACGGGTCGCCATCTTCGCCCGCGTCAACGGGGAGGAGGGCATCACCGCACCCGGCCACGAGGTACCCGCCGACGAGTTCAAGAAGGTCTACGGTCACCCGGCCGCCGGCGGGCGCAGCAAGGGCGCGGCTCTCTCCGACCTGTTCTGGTACTGGCTCTCCCCGGGCCCCGAGGTGCACCAGGAGCACCTGGAGCCCGGCCCCCGCTACGACGACGTCGCCCGCACGACCCGGCAGATCCTGGCCGGGCTGTCCCGCGCCGAATGGGAGGAGCTGGTCGGCCGCTGCACCCGGCGCGTGCTCGGCGAACTCGGCGGCGCCGACAGCGCGCACCGCGTCCGGCTGCGCGACCTGATGATGCCGGTGTGGGCCGAGGTCTACTACGAGGTCGTCTTCCGTGAGCCCTGCCCCCGTGCCGCCCGGGACCTCATCACGGGCAACGCCGACGACGTGGTCAGCGCCCTGAAGTGCACCGGCCTGCGGCACATGGGCCGGCGGGCCCGCCTCACCGCCTACCTCAGCGACCGCCTCGCGAACGACCCGCCGCCCGTCCCGCTGCCCGCGCTGCTCACCGAACGGGAGAAGGCGTACTACCTCCAGGGCACCTTCTTCAACACGGCCGTCGTGCAGATGTCGGAGGCGATGGCCCATCTGCTGCTCGCCCTCGCCACCCACCAGGACGTGCAGGACCGGCTGCGCCACGGAGAGGAGGACACCGACTATCTGGACCGGGTCATCAACGAGACCCTCCAGCACTTCCCGCTGTTCGGAGTGGCCCACCGCATCACCACGGGGGACATCCCCCGCGAAGGGAAACCCACCATTCCGCAGGGCTCGGTCCTGTTGTTCAACTACCCCGAGTACCAGCGGTCCAGCACGGCGGCCGAGGACTTCGACCCCGACCGGTGGCTGTCGAAGGAGACCAGGCCCACCACGTACATCCCCTTCGGCGTGACCGCCAACCGGCCCTGCCCGGCCCGCGGTTTCGCCGTACTGACCATGCGGGTCGCGGCCGAGGAGACGCTGCGCCGGTACCGGCTGGAGTCGTCCGCCGAGCACACCCGCTCGCTGCCCAACCGCGGCCCCTGCCTGCTGGTCCCGCACTCCGGCGCGGCCGGCCCGCGCCCGGCCCGGCGGCGGCTGCGCCTGGCCGCCATGCGGCTCGGCGACCACTGGGCGGCCATCCCGCGCAGTCTCACCCAGCTCGTCCTCGGCACCTACATGGTGTGGGACGCCCGCCGCCAGGGCCTGTGCCGGAACTACTTCTCCGCCTCGCCCGGCGGCCCCGCCCGGTCCGTCGTCGGCAGCCGGTGAGGGGGAGCCGCGTCCATGACTCCCATGGAGCTCGCCCCTGCCTTCTTCGCCGCCGTCGTCGTGATCCTGCTGACCTGCCGCCTGGTCGTGGCGGTCGCGTCCCGCTTCGGCCAGCCGCCGGTCGTCGGCGAGATGATCGCCGGGGTCCTGCTCGGCCCCTCACTGTTCGGCCTGCTCGCCCCCGGCCTGTCCGCCGCGGTCTTCCCGCCCGATCTGAAGCCGGTGCTCTACGTGGCCGGGCAGATCGGCCTGGTGGCGCTGATGTTCCACGCCGGGTACGAGTTCCGGGCGCATGCCGGGCGGCAGCTGGCCGGCACCGCCGTGGCCGTCTCCTCGGCGGGTGTGCTGATCCCGGTGCTGCTCGGCGCGGGCCTGACCGTCGCGGCCCACGGGCACGTCGACCTCTACGTCGACGGGGTCTCCGTGTGGGTGACGGCGGCGTTCGTCGGGGTGGCCCTGGCGATCACCGCGTTCCCCATGCTGGCCCGCATCATCACCGAACGCGGGCTGGCCGGCTCCCGCTTCGGCTCGCTGTCCCTCGCCTCCGGGGCCACCGACGACGCCGTCGCCTGGATCCTGCTGGCGGGGGTGCTCAGCGTGGCCTCGGGCGAGGTGAGCCATGTGCTGACCGCCGTAGGCGGCTCGCTGGTCTTCGTGGCCGTACTGCTGCTGGTCGGCCGTCGGCTGCTCGCCTGGATCGTGGGCAGGCCAGGCCTGGGCGAGGAGACCCGGCTCCTGGGCACGGTCGCCGTGCTGTTCGGGGCCGCCTGGTTCACCGACATCATCGACCTGTACGCGGTGTTCGGGGCCTTCTGCGTCGGCATGGCCATGCCCCGAGGCGAGGCCGCCGAGCGCGTGGTGCGGACCACCCAGTCCGGCACCCAGGTCGTCTTCGTCCCCATGTTCTTCACCTACTCCGGGCTCAACACCCGGTTCGACGTGTTCGCCGACCCCGCCGTCATGGCCTTCGGTGTCGCCGCCGTCGTCCTCGCCGTGGCCGGCAAGTTCGGCGGCTGCTGGGCGGCGGCCCGCCTGCGCCGCGAGCCGCAGTCGGTGGCGCTGCGGGTCGGTGCCCTGATGAACGCCCGCGGACTCATGCAGCTGATCGCCCTGAACATCGGCCTGGCCGCCGGGATCGTCACCGAGGCGCTGTTCTCCGCGCTGGTGCTCGTGGCCCTGGTGACGACCGTGATGACCGCGCCCCTGCTGAGCTGGCTCGACCGCCGGGACGCCAGGACGCGGGCGTCGCAGGAGCCACGAACAGAGGAAGAAGTGGAGGCGGTGCCCACATGACACACGACATGACGCATGACATGACAAACGGCATGGCACAGACGGGCGCGGAGGCCCTCGTGCGACAGCTGGAACGCGAGGGCGTCACCCATGTCTTCGGTGTCCCCGGAGTCCAACTCGACCACGTCTTGGACGCGTTGGCCCGCTCCCGGGCGGCCGGGGGCCCCATCGAGTACGTGGCCGCCCGCCATGAACAGGGCGCGGCCCACATGGCGGAGGCCTACGCCCGCACCACGGACCGCCCCGGCGTCTGCCTGGTCGTCCCCGGCCCCGGCGTGCTCGGCGCCCTGCCCGCCGTCGCCACCGGGTACGCCTGCTCGTCCCCGCTCCTCTGCGTGGCCGCCGACATCCCCTCGCCGCTCTCCGGCCGGGCCCTCGGCATGCTCCACGAACTGCCCGACCAGGACGGCATGCTGACCTCCGTCACCAAGTGGTCGGCGCGCGCCGAGACCCCCGGGGCCATCCCCGCCCTCGTACACCAGGCCATACGGCAGTCCCGCGCCGGGCGCCCCCGCCCGGTGGCGCTCACGATTCCGGCGGATGTACTGGCGACGCGGGCGGAGGGAGGCTACGAGGAGCCGGAGGCCGAGGGGGTCCCCGAGGCACCGGATGTCACGGAGACCGTCACGGAGATCGCCGCCGTCCTCCGCTCCGCGCGCCGGCCACTGATCTACGCGGGCGGCGGTACGCTCGCCGCCCGCGCCGGGCAAGCCCTGACCGCCCTGGCCGAGCGGCTCGACGCCCCGGTGGTGCTCAGCCGCAACGCGGGCGGCGCGGTCCCGGCACACCACCGGCTCGCGTTCCCCAGCCTGGCCGCTCCCCGCCTCCTCCCCGAGGCGGACGTGGTCCTCGTCGTGGGCAGCCGCTTCCTGTCTCCCAGGGGTACGGCCCTGCCGACCGCCCCCGGCGCGACCGTGATCCTCGTCAACGCCGACCCCGCCGACCTCGGTGCGCCCCGCCGCGCCGAACTCACCCTGTGCGCGGACGCCCGCACGGCACTGGAGGCGATCGCGGCCGAGCTGCGGACATCCCCGGCGCCGAACGACTGGCAGGCGGACGACCTCACCGCCGTACGAGCGGGGTGCGTGCGCAAGGTGGAGGGCGTCCAGCCGCAGTGGTCGTACGTCCAGGCACTGCGCGAGGCGATCCCGGACGACGGGTTCCTCGTCAACGAGCTGACCCAGGTCGGCTACCTGGCCGCCGTCGGCTACCCCGTCCACCATCCCGGCACCTTCCTCACCCCCGGCTACCAGGGCACCCTCGGCTACGGCTACCCCACGGCACTCGGCGTCAAGGTGGGCAACCCGGACCGCGCGGTCGTCTCCGTGAACGGCGACGGCGGCTTCTGCTTCAACGTGCAGGAGCTGGCGACCGCGCGGAAGTACGGCATCGGGGTGGTCGCCGTGGTCTTCAACGACAACGCCTACGGCAACGTCCGCCGCATCCAGGCCGACGAGTTCGAGGGCCGCTACATCGGCAGCGACCTCGCCAGCCCCGACTTCGTACGGCTCGCGGAGTCCTTCGGCGTGCCCGCCGTCCGGGCCGGGACACCGGGCGGACTCGCCGGGGCCCTGAAGGAGGCGCTCGGTGAGACCGGGCCGTCGCTGATCGAGGTCCCGGTGGGGGAGATGCCCAGCGTGTGGCCGTTGCTGCTGGGAGGCGCGCCGGGCTCGGTACGGGACTGAGCGTCGGCGGGAGATTTTCCGTACCCCTGTCCGACGACCGGTATCCGGATGCCAGGATGGGGCGCGATGACGGCAGGGTGGTGTGCTCGCACGGTACGGACCGCGGTGTTCGCGGCCGTCTGTGTGCTGCTCGCCGCCCTGGGCCACGTCCTGATGTCCGGCAGCCATGTCCCCCTGTGGACGCTGGCGGCCGGAACCGTCGTGACCGGCGCGGCGGGCTGGTGCCTGGCGGGCCGTGAACGCGGGCTGCCGCTGATCGTGTCGGTCGTGGTCGTCGTGCAGACGGCTCTGCACACGTCGTTCTCGCTGGCACAGTCGGCGGGGAGCTCGGCCTCCGCGGCCATGAGGTCCGGCATGGACTCCCCGTACACGGGGCAGGCGGGGCGCACCGGGCACTTGGAACACTCAGGGCACTCGGGGCACTCGGGCATGAGCCACGTGGACCACGCCGAGCACCTCGTGGGCGGCGGCTCGTCATCGACCGGCATGCTCGCCGCCCACCTGCTGGCGGCGCTGCTGTGCGGTCTGTGGCTCGCCCACGGGGAGCGCGCCGCGTTCCGTATCCTGCGGGCCGTGGCCGGATGGCTGGCCGCGCCGCTGCGGCTGCCGCTCACGCCGCCCGCCCCGCCGCACCGCCCCCGGATCCGCGTACGCAGCCGCCGTGCGGACCGGGCGCCGCGCCTCCTCCTTCTCGTCCACGCGATCGTCTTGCGGGGTCCGCCCGTGGGCACCGCTGTCGTCTGAGGACAGCCGGTAACCCGAGGCAGCCCCTGCGCGCCTCGGGCCCCGGCCGTACGCCCGGTACGCCCGCGCAGGCGTTGCCCGTACGGCCGTGTCGCCCACTCACCGGACCGCGGACCGCCGCCTGTTCCGTGCCTTCACGCCACGGGCGCGCGTCCGCCTCCGGATGATCCGAGAAGGACACCAGGTGATCATCACTCCTGCCCTGCCCGCCTCGCACGCGAGAAGGCATCACACGACGTCGGCCGACGACTCGACGACCGCGTGGGCGCTGGCCGCGCGCGGCGGCGACCCGGACGCCGTCGAGCACTTCGTCCGTGCCCTGCACCGCGACGTCCAGCGGTACGTCGCCCACCTCTGCGCCGATCCGCAGGCCGTCGACGACCTCGCCCAGGACACGTTCCTGCGGGCGCTCGGCAGCCTGCACCGGTTCGAGGGCCGCTCCTCGGCCCGCACCTGGCTGCTGGCCATCGCACGCCGGGCGGTGGTCGACAGCCTCCGGTACGCCGCCGCCCGCCCGCGCCCTGCCGATGTGGACGACTGGCAGCTGGCGGTCGAGCGTGCCCAGCCGCGCGGTCTGCCCGGCTTCGACGACGGCATCGCGCTCCTGGACCTGCTGGCCGCGCTCCCCGACGAGCGGCGCGAGGCCTTCGTCCTCACCCAGCTCCTGGACCTGCCGTACGAGGAGGCGGCGGCGGTGAGCGACTGCCCCGTGGGAACGGTCCGCTCCCGAGTGGCCCGCGCCCGCGCGACCCTCGTGGACCTGCTCGCCCAGGCGGAGGAGCGGCCTGCTCCACTGGCCGCCTGAGCCCCCGGCCGAACGGCCCCGCCTCCGCTGGGGCGGGGCCCGTCGCTACGCCGACGCGCCACCCTGTCGCCGTATCAGATACACCGCCGCGCCGGCCACGACGAGCACGGCGGCACCGATGCCGACCCAGGCACCGGCGGACAGCCCGCTGTCGCCGTTCTCTGTCGCCTCGGCGGCGGGGGAGGCGGAGGGCGCGGGCGTCTGTGCCGCGGTCGGTGAGGGCGAGGCGGCCCCGGGCGTCTCGGTCGGCGAGGGGCTGACCGGCTGCGCGCCGGGGGCCGCGGCCCTGAGTTCGAGGACCGGGGCGGTGTTGCCGTGGCCGTGTCCGTCGCCGCCGCCCGACTCGGCCAGCTCTATCCAGCGGTCGACCCGCCCGTCGTCGTAGGTCTGGAGCGTCTTGAAGACCAGTTCCTCCGCGTCGGGCAACTGCCGTACGACGACCGAGTGCTCGACGTCCTCGCCGGCCTTCACCGCCGGGCCCTTGACGGTGTAACCGTCGTCGGTCGCCGCGAACGTCCAGCCCGAGGGCCCCTCGCCGTACGTCACGTCGGCGGGCGTGATGCCCTCGGGAAGGATCACGCGCAGCTCGGTGATCCCGGCCGTGGCCGACTCCGACTCCGCGTCGAAGGTGATCTCGGCGTCCTGGGCGAGGGCCCGGGCGTTGTCGGACTCGACCTCGACGTGGGCGGCGGCCGGGCCGGCGGTGAGGAGGACGAGGGCGGCGGTCGCGGCGGTGGCGAGCGACAGCCGCGACAGGCGTCGTGCGGTGCTGTGCTTCTTCGGAGCAGTCATGACAGGGAACCTTCTGAGGGCAGGGGAGACGTACGTCTCCGGGCGAGGCACGAGAAGACGCGGAGCGGCCGAACCGCAGCTCCGGCGGGGTCAGTTGACGTGCCGAGCCCCCGGAGGCCCTCTCCGTACGACCACGTACGCGAGCAGCGTCCCCTTGAGTGGCGGCTCCTCCGCCCGCCGCACGGGACCGCGCACCCACCGCACCGTGAGCGCGGGCCGGCCGCCCAGCAGGGTCCACGCCGTGGCGAGCCGCGCCCGTACGGCCTCGGCCGCCGAGGTCAGTCCCCGGCTCAGCGACCAGCACGCCACGTCGGCCCGGTGCAGCAGGACGGCGACGAGTACGGCGGCCACGGCGTGCAGCGCGGTCATCGCGGGCGGCGGTTCGTGGCCGGCCATGGCGTGCTGAGCGTGCGCGGACGGCCGGGCCGAGGCCGTCAGCCACAGGTGCAGCCCGGCCTGCGCGGCACCGCACGTCGCCACCACCGTCGCCGGCCGCCGAGGCCGACGCGCACCGGCGAGCCCGACGGTGAGGAACAGCCCGGCGGCCACCACGGCGTGCCGCCAGGGCACGGGGCCCGGGGCGGCCAGATGGTGCGCGCTCAGCCCCAGCACCGTACCGACGCCCGCGAACACGGCGGCCCGCAGTACGGGAAGCGGCGCGGGCGGCGATGTCGTACGGCGGTCGGTCATGGCCCGCCCATCATGGGGCACCGCGCGGCTCACCGGCAGGACGATCCGGAAAGAGTGAGCCTCGTCCTAGGCCTGCCTGTTGTCGCTGTCCTTGCCGTCGTCCTTGCTGCCGTCCTTGTTGTTTTCCCGCGTGACGATCTCACCCTGGATGACTCGGGGCGCGGTGCCGGTCTCCTCGTCCTCCATGGCGCGGGACTCGGCCTTGAGGATCCGGGCCGACTTGCCCGCGGACCGGACCAGTTCGGGGAGCTTCTTGGCGCCGATGGCGACGACGAGGACGATGAGAATGAGGGTGAGTTCGCTCAGTCCGAACATGTGGTGCTGTCTTCTTCCTTGACCCGGGGGGCGCGGGGGACGCGGGGGACGGTGGGGGCGAGCGTACGTCGAAGCTCCGCTGCCTGCGAATGTGTTCGACACCGTCGTGATGTCCTCGCCCGGTTCAGACCGCTTTGGCGATGGCGCCGACCGCGCGGTCGACGTCGGAGGGGCGGTGGCTGCCTGCGTCAGGTCGGGGACCTGGCCGCGGGCGGTGGCGATCGCGGCCGCCGTCTTCGGAGAACCGGTCACCCGCGACGGCATCACCGTCATCCCCGTCGCCCGGATCGGCTTCGGCGGCGGAGCCGGGCGGGAGACCGGCGCCGCCAAGACGGGAGACGGAGGAGGCGGCGGGGGAGGGGCGGGCGCCCAGCCGCTCGGCTTCATCGAGATACGGGACGGCACCGCCACGTACAAGCCGATCCGCGACCCCTGGACGGACATCGTCCTCCCGCTCGCGGGGCTGCTGGCGGGAACCCTCGCGCCGAGGCTCCTGCGTGCCGCTCTGGCCCGGCGCGGGACGCCGAGGCGGGCGACGAGGCCGAGGGGACGATGACCCGGGGGTGGGCGGATCGGCCGAAGGGACGGTGACCCGGGGCGGGCGGATCGGTCGCGGTCGCCCCGGGCCGGGCTCAGGCGCGAAGCGTGCGTCGCAGTCGGCGGCCGAGTATCTCGACGGCGAGACTGACCAGCAGTGACGCCAGCAGGACGCTGGTGACCACGGAGAAGTCGAAGGCCGCGAGGCGCTCACTGAGCAGCCGGCCCAGGCCGGCCGCGCCGACGACGCCGACGATGGCGGTGTCGCGTACGCAGATCTCGAACCGGTACAGCGTGTACGTGATCAGGTGGTTCGCGGACGGCGGTGCCATGGACGCCACGGCCGAGACCACGCGGGGAACGCCGGCGTTGCGCAGCGAGTCCCGGGGCCCGAGGTCCATGGTCTCCCAGGCCTCGGCGACCAGCCGGCCGAGGATGCCGCCGGTGTAGAGCCCCAGCGCCAGGGCCCCGGGCAGGATTCCCGGGAAGAGACCCAGGAGCGCGATGATGGCCCACACCGTCGGGGGGATCGACCGCAGCACCAGGAGCAGCAGCCGGGCCGTCCACCAGACGGCCCTTCGGCCCCAGGCCCAGACGGCCGTCCGGCCCCGGTCCGCCGTACCGCGCCGGTCGGCGCGGGGGCGGGCCGCCCAGGGGCCCACGACCATGGTGATCACGACGGCCATCACCATGGCGAGGACGGCCATGGTCACGGTGTCGAGGGAGGCGCCGACCAGAATCCGCCAGCCGCCCTCGGGGAGCGCGGGAGGCCACAGATCCTGGAGCAGCCGGCCGGCGAGGTCCTGCGTACGGGTCGAGACGAGCCCGGCGGGCGAGAGGCCGACCCACCACCAGGCGGCCGCGATCGCGGGCACCAGCAGGATCAGGGACCAGCGGGTCGCGCGGGACAGGCCACGCGGCGACCGGCCCGCGTCGCGGGAGCGCTCCTGCCCGACCGACCAGTCGGCGCAGGTCACCACCGCGACATCGGAACGGACGCGGTTGCTCCACAGCTCGACCACCCCCGCGAGCGCCAGCAGCGCCGCGACAAGCGTCCAGATCTCGCCCCAGTTGCGCGACTGCAGGCTCACCGTGAGCTCGAACCCCAGCCCTCCGACACCGGCGACCCCGAGCACGACCGCGGAACGCAGGGCGCACTCGAAGCGGTAGAAGGAGTACGACAGAAGGAGCGGGGCCGTGCCGGGGAGCAGGGCGTAGGCCAGCGCGGAGCCGCGTTTGGCGCCGGCGGCCCGGAGCGCGCGCAACGGCGCGTCGGGCACGGAGTCGAAGGTCTCCCCGAAGACCTGGGCGCTCTGCGCGCCGAAGGGCAGGGCGAGCGCCAGGACGGCCACGAGCGGGTCGAGGCCGAGCACGCTGACGAAGAACAGCGCCCACACCAGCTCGTGGACCGAGCGCACGGCCACCAGCGCGCCGCGCAGTACCAGCCGCCCCGCGCGTACCGGCCAGGGCAGCGAACCGCTCCACGCCACATCGCTGAGAACCAGGCCGCCGACCAGACCCAGCACCAGCGCCCCCGCCGTACCGAGCAGCGCCAGGGCCAGCGTCGTCGCCGTCGCCTCCAGCACCACCTGGAGGAAACCGGCTTCGAGGGAGGGGTGAAGCGCGGTCGCCGCGAGGTCGTCGAGCAGGGCCAGACCGCCCTGGTTGACCAGCTCACCGCCCGAGGGGACGGCACGCCGAACGGCCCAGATCAGCAGTGCGGCCAGCGCCGCCAGCGCCGTGAGCCTGCGGATCAGCACCCTCCGCGCGCTGATCGGCTTGCGCCCGGGGGCGGTCTTGGTCGCTGGTGAGGGCGGGGCGTCGAGTTCGACTGTCATACGAGCTCGTAGAGGTCGTGCAGGGCCGTGTCACTGACGTCGGCGGCCGGGCTGTCGAGGACGATCCTGCCCCGGCGCAGGCCCACCACACGCGTGCAGTGCTCCCGGGCGAGGGCCGGCTGATGCAGGCTGACCACGAGTGCGTGCACGGTCGGCGAGGCGCCGAGCAGGCCGAGAATCCCGGCGGCGCGCACCGGGTCGAGGCTGGAGACGGGCTCGTCGGCCACCACCAGTTCCGGCGCCTGCACCAGGAGCCGGGCGATCGCGACGCGCTGTCGCTCGCCGCCGGACAGGCGTTCGGTGCGTTCGTGGAGCGCCCAGCCCAGGTCCACCCGGTCGAGCGCGTCCCGGACCACGTCGAGCGAGCGGGGCCAGACCAGCGAGGCCAGCGCGCGGGCGGTGCTCCACCGGCCGAGCCTGCCCGCGTTGACGTTGTGCACCACCCGGACCTGCTCGATCAGGGCGAGGTCCTGGCTCACCGAGCCGATACGTTGCTGAAGCCGCCGCCGCTGGGGGGCGGTCAGGCGCGCGGGGTTCTCGTCGAATACCTCCACGCTGCCCGTGGTCGGCTCCAGCGAACCGTTGAGCAGGGCCAGGAGCGTGCTCTTGCCCGCGCCGCTGGTGCCGAGAACGGCCACGCGTTCCCCGGAACGGACGGTGAGGTCCAGCTCGCGCAGCACCTCGTGCGAGCCGAACCGGTGGCCCACGCCGCTGAGCCGGATCACGGGCGAGGAGCCGCTCACTTCAGCAGCCCCAAGTCGCGGGCCACGTCCTCGATCCGGTCGTAGGCGGAGTTCTCGGTCCGAACGAACGACTCGGCGCCGAAGAGCTTGAGCAGTTCGGCGTCCTCGGCGTTCTGACCGTCGAGGCCCAGGAGCAGGTCCAGCACCTTCTGTTCGGTGCCGGCGCCGAAGGTGTCGTCGAGATCCGGTCGTGCCAGCCAGTGGTAGTCGGCGTAGCCGGGTGTGCGCCACAGCACGGTCACCTTGCTCAGGTCGACCTCGTCCGCCGCCACGGTGGCGTCCCAGACCTGCTTGTTGACGGCCCCGACCTCGAAGCTGCCCTGGGCGACGGCCTCGATGGTGGCGTCGTGGGAGCCGGAGAAGCCCGGTGACCCGCGCAGACCGCTCTGCTTCAGTCCGGCCTGCCGCATGAAGTACTCGGGCATGAGCCGCCCGGAGGTGGACGTCTCGCTGCCGAAGGTGAGGGTGTGCCCCGCGAGGTCGCGCAATCCGTCCACGCCGTCGAACGGCCGCAGACCGGAGTCGGCGTGGGCGATGAAGAGGCTGCGGAAGTCGGCGTCGATGTCACGCTGCGCGAGGGCGGTGGCGCCCTCCACGCGTGCGCGTGCCTGGACACCGGTCAGCCCGCCCATCCAGGCCACGTGGATGTCGCCGATCTCGAAGGCCCGCACCACGGCGGTGTAATCGGTGACGGGGCGGTAGGCGACCTCCAGCCCGGTCGCGTCGGCGAACCGCTCGGCCACGGCGGGATAGAGCCGGTTGAGCAACTCGGGGTCCTGATCGGGGATGGCGGAGATTCCGAGCCGTCGTGCACCCGACCCGCTCCCGCTCCCACTTCCGCCCCCGCTGCCGCAGGCGCTGAGCATGAGCGTCGCTCCGGCGCCGAGAAGCAGCGAGCGACGGGTCATCGGTCGTACAGGCATGACACTTCCTTGTTCCTGGCCGGGTGTTGATCGGGGGGAGGGGGCTCAGCCGCGCGGTGATGCCTGGTCCTGAGCCTGGCCCGGAGCCCGGACCGGAGCGCCGCCGGCCGTCGCGGCGACCACGGCGACGGACAGCAGGAAGGCCGCCGAGGCCGCGTTGCCGCCCAGGAACGGATCGGTGAAGCCGATCTGGGCGTGCAGGGACAGCGCGGCCACCACGGCGACGAGTGCCGCCGCCCGGCCGAGGAGGACGATTCCGCCGCGGGCGGCCACCAGCACCAGCACGCCCACCACCACCAGCACCAGGCCACCGACGAGGTTGTACGCGCCGAGGCTGATCGACGGATCGGAGGACCCCAGGGCGTAGCCGCGCGCGGCGAGGGGATCGTCCCCGGCCGTGCCCAGCACGGCTACGGCGCCGGCGACGACCGTGATCGCGCCCCACACCAGACCGAGGGGCCTGGCGGAGCCCACGCCGGACCGCACCGCGTCGACGGCGAAGACCCGCCCGGCCGAGGAGAACAGGATCACGACATGGGCGCCGATCATCAGCCAGTACGCCCACGGCCATTCGTGCGGGGCGTAGGCGACCGAGAGGGCGATGGCCACGGACTGGGCCACACCGAGAGCCCCGGCCAACCGCACCCAGGCACCGGTCACCAGCATCACCGCGAGGGCGGTCTCGACGACCAGTACCACCCAGCCGAAGACCGTGATGTTGGGCAGCACGGCGTGCTCCACGATCCAGCTGTACGGCGGGAACACCGGGTGACTCACGGCGAAGGCCGTGAACTTGTAGAGCCCCGTGCCGGAGTCCTCCCCGAAGTTCGGGGGACGCTTCCACGCCACGTTGTAGAGCCACATCAGACCGAGCAGAACGCGCAGGAAGCTCGCGGCGACGGCCTGTTCGCGGCGGACGTCGTCGGTCGCGGGTGCGAAGAGCCAGCGCAGAAGAGCCGCCCCCGAAGCCATGGCGCCCATCCGGGTCCCCTTCGTCCGGTTCATCCCATGTCCTCCCTCAGGCACAGCGGAAGACCTCACGTCCCGACCGCGCGGCGGCGTCCTGGACGGAGAGAGTGTCCCGCACCACGCCGAAGACCTCGCTCAACGGCAGGGGGGCGTCGGCGATCCGCAGATGCGGGTTGGTGACCGCCACCGGGTGCCACCAGGCGCCGTCCACGGTGAGCGTCGGCTCCGGCTCCAGGCTGTCGAGGGAGACGTGCACGCCCTGGTCGGCGAAGCCTTCCTGGGCCACAGGCCGGATGATGCGGTCCGGTACGGCGATCCCGGCGTCGTCGAGGCGCCGGTGCAGCGCGTCGGCGCCCTTCGGGTCCTCGTCGTACAGCGTGGCGGCCACCCGCACCCGGAACCCGAGCGAACGGGCCAGCGTGATGCCGTCCAGCGCCCGCGACCACGAGCCCGCGCCCCGCTGCCGGTCGTGCAGTTCGGGGGTGGCCGAGTCCAGGCTGATCTGGAGTACGACGTCGCGGTCCAGGTTCTCCAGGGTCTTCCGCCGCGTGCCCCTCGCGAAGATCATCCCGTTGGTCAGTACGGTGCGCTCCAGACCGGCGGCCGCCGCGACCAGGTCACCGAGCTCGGGGTGCATGAAGGGCTCGCCGCCGGTGAGGAACACCTCGCGTCCGCCCTGGGCCGTGAACTCCTCGAACACCGTGGCGGCGAGGGCCGCGTCGAAGCGCCGGGCCGCGGCCTTCGGGGAGGACTCGGCGCAGCAGTAGGCACAGGCGAGGTTGCAGTCGAAGTTGGTGTAGATCCACAGCCGGTGGCCCACGGGCGTCCGCTCGCCCTGGCTGAAGACCGTGACCGCCTCGGCGGACTTGCCCGCCTTGCGCACGGCGAACCACCACGGGCCCTCGGCCGACTCGGCGATCTCGGTGACGACGTCATGCCCCACCAGGTCGGCCCAGACAGGCAGATCGGTGACGACGCTCGCCTCCGCGCTGCGCACCCCGAGCAGCTGCCCGGGATCGAGTCGCCTCATCGCACGGGTGATCAGCAGCAGCAGACCGCTGCCGCAGTCCATGTCACCACCGTCGATCAGGGCTTGGACTTCGCCGAGAGGATTCGGCACCCGATCGGAATCTGTCAGTTCGACCATGGCGTCACAGTAGCGACGACCAGGCGCGATATGGGGTAGGTCGGTCCTTACGGAACCATGACGGAGCCGTGCTGTGCTGCCGAGGCCGACCCACCGGGTCTACTGTCGGAGTCATGACCGAGCACGACGCAGCGCGCCCCGAGGACTCAGCGACCCGGACGGAGTTCTGGGAAGGGGTCCATCACAGCAAGGACATCGACGGGGTCTCCTGGTGGCAGTCGGTCCCGGACCTCTCCCTGGGCCTGGTCGACAAGACCGGACTCGGCACCGACGAGCCGATCATCGACGTGGGCGCCGGCTGGTCGACACTGGTGGACCACCTCGTCGAGCGCGGCTACCGCGACCTGTCGGCGGTCGACCTGTCGGCCACCGCCCTGCAGACCGTCCGCGACCGGCTCGGTCCGGCGGGCGCGGACGTCGTCCTCACCGTGGCCGACGTGCTCGACCTGCGCATGGGACGCGAGTACGCGCTCTGGCACGACCGGGCCGTCTACCACTTCCTCATCGAACCCGAGGAACGCGACGACTATCTCGCCTCGTTGAACCGCTCGCTGCGCGCGGGCGGCTGGCTCGTCGTGGCGACGTTCGGCCCGGACGGCCCGACCACGTGCAGCGGACTGCCGATCGTCCGCTACACCCACGCCGAACTCGCCGACCAGTTCCCCGGCTACGAACTCGTCGACACCGCCGGCGAGGACCACCTCACTCCGTGGGGCACCTCCCAGCAGTTCACGGCGGTTCTGATGCGACGCCGTTGAGCGAAACCAGCCCCTGACCGGGCGGAAGCAAAGAAGCATGCGGGAGTCGGCCGGCCGGGGCCCGCGAACCGGCCGACCGCGCGCGGCCCTCACGCCGGCGCTTCACTCCGGCGCCTCACGCCAGCGACAGGAACAGCTTCTCCAGCCGGGCGCGCATCTGCTCGCTGTCCTCGCCGTCCCGGAGACCGGACTCGACGTCGGCCACGCACTGTTGCAGGCCGGTGGCGATGATGGCGAAGCCGGCGCGGTCGAGGGCGCGGGAGGCGGCGGCGAGCTGTGTCACGACCTCCTCGCAGTCGCGCCCCTCCTCGATCATCCGGATCACGCCGGAGATCTGGCCCTGCGCTCGGCGCAGCCGGTTCAGCACGGCCTTCAGGTCCGCACCCGCGAGATCCAGTTCCACGACCACTCCTCGAAAAATACCCCTAGGGGTACTGTACGTCCCGGTTCGGGAAGACGCGGAGTCACGTTCGGGTGTCGAGTGCGATCAGTCCGAGCCGGACGGCTTCGTTGACCGTGCCGACGCGGTTCTCGGTGCCGAGTTTGCGGTAGATCCGTACGAGGTGGGTCTTGACGGTCGCCTCGGCGAGGAACAGGGCGGCGGCGATGGCCCGGTTGCTGTGCCCGCGCGCCAGGAGTCGTACGACCTCGATCTCGCGCTCGCTCAGCACCGGTTCCGGTCCGACCGCGTGCCGCCGCTTCCGGTGCCAGTCCCGTGCCTCCGGCCGCCGCGGCGCGTACGGCGCGGAACAGTTCCTCGGGCGGGCCCGCTTTGAGGACGTAACCGCGGGCGCCCGCCTCCACGGCTCGCAGGACGTCGCTCTGCGCACCGTAGCTCGTGAGCATGACGACCCGTGCACCCGTGGCGGCGGCCACGATCCTGCGGGTCGCCTCGGGTGCCGTCGACGCCGCCCGCCGGCGGATCGGCGTCCGTCAGCCTCAGGTCCATCAGCACCACGTCGGGCCGGAGCCGCTCCACCAGGCGGACGGCGTCCGTCCCGTCGCCGGTCTCGCCGACGGTGTCCAACCCGGGCTCGCCGTCGAGGAGGGCGCGCAGCCCGGCCCGGACGACGGCGTGGTCGTCCACGATCAGGACCCGGGCCGGCGAGCCCGCGGCGTCGCTCATCGCAGGCCGGCCGCCACTCTGGCGATGTCTTCGGCGGGCAGCGCCACTTCGACGCGAGTGCCGGGCATCCGCAGGGCGAGGACGGCCAGCGGTACGGACAACCACGCGTATCCGGTGGCGAGCGGAGCGGGGATGATCCAGGCGACCCAGGTCCACAGCACCAGAAGCGTCCCGAACCAGGCCGGCCGGCCCACCTCGCCGAGCCGGTCCCAGCGGGCCAGCCCGGCCACGTACAGCAGGACCAGCGTCGCGATGGGTGGCGCGACGGTCCAGCACAGACGGCTGTTCAGCTCGACGAGTCGTACGAGGGTGCCGATGGCGGCCAGGAGGAACGCCAGGTGGGGCAGCTGCCGCGCCGACACGGACGGCCGGCGCAGGACTGTGGTGACGGTTTGCGGTGGCGATGGCGGGCACGGATGGGGGCTCCCCGCGGCGGGCCGGTCGGGAATCGACAGGAGCGCCAGAAGCGTAGATCGTTGCCCGTTTGCTCGCCGTAAGGAACCGTCCATGCGACGCGGATGGAGGCGCCCCCGGTGAAGTGGCCGGTCAGTCACGGGAGTTGCCGAAGAGAATGCGGTATCCGATCAGTGTCGTTGCCGTCGGTGCGGCACGGAGGAACCTGTCCGGGCAGCCTGGCTTCTACAATCATGTAGATGTCGTGGCGAGGGGCAGCGGAGCACCGGTCGCGGCTGCGGTCGCGGTTGCGTGGTCGGCTGTGGGGCGTCCGTACGATGGACCGCCCATGAATTCGGGGTCGGCGGAAGGGAGGCAGGGCGTGACGGACCAGCGGCAGCGTCCCCGGCGGCGGGGGCAGGGTGAACTGGAGGCGCTCGTCCTGTCGGCCCTGCGCGAGGCGGACGGCCCGGCGAGCGCGGGATGGGTCCAGGAGCGGCTGGGCGGCGACCTTGCCTATACGACGGTGATCACGATCCTGACCCGGCTGCTGGCCAAGGGCGCGGTGACCCGCGAGCGCGCCGGCCGGTCCTTCGCGTGGACCCCCGCCTCGGACCAGGCGGGCCTGGCCGCGCGCAAGATGCGCAAGGTGCTCGATGCCGAGAGCGACCGGGAGGCGGTACTGGCCAGCTTCGTCACCTCCCTGGAACCGGACGACGAGCGGCTGCTGCGCGAACTGCTGGGTCGGGCCGAGGGCGAAGGGGAAGACTGAGTCCTCATGGGGGTGTTCGTCTTTCTGCCGCTGGTCCTGCCGTTGACGGCGTGGCCGGTCGCGCGCCTGGCCGAGCAGCGGCTGCACTCGCGGACCGCGACCCGGCTCCTGACCGGGCTGGCCGCGGTGATGGCGGTGTGCAGCACCGTGTGCCTGGGGCTGCTGATGGTCGTCGGCACCGCGCAACTCCCCGGCACCCCTCCCCCAGACTTCGTCCCGGGGGACCCCCAGCCCGATGCCTGGTCCGACCCCGAGGTGCGCGAGGCCTTGCCCTACGACGAGGTCGCCGGCAAGGCTGCCATCCCGGCGCTCCTCGTGGTGCTGCTGGCCTGCGGCCGCACACTCTGGCGGCACCGGCGGGTCCGCCGCCGCGCCCACCGGGCACTGGCCGGCCTGCCCGGCACGGAGGTGGCCGTACTGCCCGACGAGGAGCCGTACGCCTGCGCCCTCCCCGGCGGGCGACGGGACCGGGTGGTGGTGACCACCGCCCTGCTCTCCTGCCTCGAACCGGCCGAGCGGCGCGCCCTGTTCGCCCACGAGCGCGCCCACCTCGCCGCCCGGCACCACCGGTTCCTGCTCGCCGTCCAACTGGCCGCACGCGCCAACCCGTTCCTGCGACCGCTGCGTACGGCGGTGTCGTACACGGGGGAGCGGTGGGCGGACGAGGAGGCCGCGCAGGCCGTCGGCAGCCGCAGGGTCGTGGCGTGCGCGATCGGCAAGGCGGCCCTCGTCTCCCGCGGCACCCCGGTACCCTCCCCCACTCTCGGCTTCGCTCGAGCGGGAGGTACCCCCATCGCGGGCCTCGCCGCGCCGGGCCCGGTGCCGCACCGGGTCGCCGCCCTGCTCGGGCCCGTGCCCACGATGCGCAGCTGGCCGTCGGTGTTCACCGGCGTGGGCCTGGCCGCCTGGGGCGCGGCCGCGGGGACCTGCGGCGTCCGCGCTGTCGTCCGCGAACTCCGCGGTGACGATGGTGCTCGTCCTGCACGCGGCGACGCCCCTGTGAGGACGCGCCTCCGAGTGACGGCCGGCATCACGGCACCATGGCGGGCGCGGCAGCCGCCGTCACCGAGGGAGGAACCCGGTGTCGTCGTGGATGCCCCGTGCGCGCGGAGGACCACCCGGTGTCCAGGTCACCGATTCGGCTTCCCCGAAGACGACGGCGTGCCGGGCCCCGTCACCGAGGGGCGCCCGGCACGAGCGTCGTCGGGCGATCAGAGGTCGAACTCGTGCGGCGGCAGGTCGAGGGTGAAGCAGGCCTCGCGGACGACGGCCTGCTCGGTCTTGTCGAAGTCGCCGTCCGCGCCGCCGATGACGATGCCGATCTGGACGACGGCACGCGCCTCGGCGGGCTTCTTCTTCGCCTTGGCGATCTCCTGCAACACACTGACCTTGCCGAAGTCGAAGTCGGCGGTCAGCTTGTCGAGGTTGTCGTCGAAGCGGCGCTGCAGGTCCACGGCGTCGAAGTTCTGCAGGACCTCGTTGGTGGCGATCAGCTGGGCCACACGTCGGCGTTCGGACGGGTCGATGGTGCCGTCGGCGGCTGCGACGAGGGCGCACATCGCCATGCTCGCGTCGCGGAAGGCGCCGCTCTTGAGGTCGTTCTTCTTCGCCGTGAGTTGGGTCTGCATCGTCGATGCGGACTCCTTGAGGCGGTCCCACAGGGCCATGAGAACTCCATACGATCGTCGGTCGAAGGCCGGTCCGCCCGGTCGGCGGTCCGATGCTCCATCAATATCTACAGCAACGTAGAAACTATCGGCTCGGCGTATAAGTTCCAGTAAGCTCCGGTGACTTCCGGCCGGGGCCGGAGCGGTGGCCGTCGTGGTGGTGCTCGTCGTGTCCGTAGTGGCCGACGTGGCCGTAGACGGCGTGCGAGCTGGTCCCGGGGAACTGGTCGCGCTCGCCCGCTGGTCGGCCCGGCACGGGCCGCCTCGTGCGCGCCCCCGCACGGGGCGGCCCCGTCGGCAGTGCTCTCTTCGTCGTCGAGTTCGCGGTGGTCACTCACCGTGCCGGGCAGGCTGCGGGCCACCGTCACGACCACGATGCGTGGACGCGAGTCACAGGCGGAGGACGATCAGGGCGGTGTCGTCGGCGTTGCCGGCCGGGGGAAGAAGATCGGCCAGGAGGGTGTCGGCCAGGGGCTCGGGGTCGGCGTGCCGGTGGCGTTCGAGGGAGGCGGCGAGGCGGGCGAGACCGGTGTCGATGTCCTCGGTGCGGCGTTCGATCAGGCCGTCGGTGTACAGGACGAGGGTGGCGCCCGCTGTGAAGGGCGTGCGGGCCTGGGGACGGTGCACGTGTCCGGGCCGGGCGCCGAGCGGCGGGTCGGTGGCCCGGTCCAGGAAGGTCACGGTGCCCTCGGGGTGGAGCAGGGCAGGCGGCGGATGGCCGGCGCAGCTGTAGGTGATGGTGTGGTCGTCCCAGTCGATGAAGGTTGTCACGACGGTGGTCGACTCGGCGCCGTCGACGGAACGGGCGTACATGTCGAGGGCCTCCAGGGCCTGGGCCGGGCCGTCGGCGACGCGGGCGGCCGCGCTCAGGGCGCTGCGCAGCTGTCCCATCGCGCAGGCGGCCGCCAGGCCGTGGCCGACGACGTCACCGACGGCTACCGCGAGGCTCTCGCCGGACAGTTCGACCAGGTCGTACCAGTCGCCGCACACGTTCAGGGCGCCGATGGCGGGTTGGTAGCGCACGGCCGCCTGGTGATGGCCGAGGGGTCTGGGGGCGGGCAGCATCGCCGCCTGCAGGGCCAGGGCGACCTCGCGTTCGTGGGTGTGCGCCTTGCGCAGCCGTTCGTTGATCTCGTGCAGTTCGCGGGCGCGGGTGTAGAGCTCGGCCTCCAGCACACGGGCCCGGCTGTCGCCGCTCGGGCCGCCGCGGGCGCGGATGAGTTCGGTGACCTCCTCCACCCGGTGCACGATCAGCACGACCTGACCGTCGGGTCCGATGACAGGTGCGTTGACCGGGCTCCAATAGTGTTCCTCCCAGTGGCCGGGCCGCTCGGGATCCTCGATGTCGTAGCGGAGCAGGGCCATGGTGTCGCGCTCGCCGGTGGCCGCCACCCGGAGCATCGACTCCCGGGTCTCCCGCATGCCGGCCGCGGCCGGATCGTTGGGGTTCTCGGGGAAGACGTCGAAGATGTAGCGGCCCAGCAGCTGCTCGCGGGCGCGCCCGGCCAGCCGCAGGAAGTCGTCGTTGGCGTCGGCGTACACCAGGTCAGGGGTGAGCAGGGCCACCATGCCGGGCAGGGCACGGAAGACCGCCGCATAGTCGATCTGCGGTTTCCCCATGTGCTGCCTGCCTCGGCGCCGAGCGTCACTGTGTCGTTCCACGATAGGAGCGAACCCGCCACGGGGCCCGGGCACTGCTCACTCAGGGGCTCGGCAGACCCCACATCGCCGACATGAGCGAGGCCGTCGGCTGCCGCGCCCGCGGCGTTCGCGGCGTCGAGCGGCCCAAAGCCGCACCTGGCCGCACAGTCGCTTCCCCTCCCCACGTGACGCTTCTCCCCACGCGACGCTCCCGGAGCAGCGACCCTTACTCCCCGAACTCCCGCCCGGCCCAAGCGGTTCGCAGCCCCGACCAACCGCCCGCCCCCGGCTCCCCGGCCAGCAGCCGCGCGATGCCCGCCGGGCTGAAGAAGTCCCGGGCGGCGAGGGCGACGCCGCCGTGGAGGCCGGAAGCGCCTTTGAGCCGGGTGGCGGTGATGGTCAGCTTCCGGGTGGCCGGCGGGAGGGCGCGCTGGTGGACCGCGGCGCGTACGGCGGAGACGAGGTCGTCGCGGAGTTCGCTGAGCGGGCCGGCCGGCACCACGGTGCGCGGGTTCAACATGTGGACCAGCATGGCCGCCGCCTCGCCGATCTCCGTGGCCGCCTGGCGGACGGCGTGCAGCGCGGTCCGGTCACTGTCGGCGATGCGCCGGGCGAGCTCACGGGTGCCGTGCAGCGGGTCGCCGTCGGTCGACTCGGGGATGCCCAGGCTGCGGAGGACGGCCCGGTGGGAGGCCAGCGCTCCCACGCAGCCGACGTTGCCCAGGCGCACAGGACGGTGCCGCCGCCGACGGCCCGGGTGTGGCCGATGTCGCCCGCGGCTCCGTCGGCACCGCGATACACGTCACCGCCCGCGGTGACGAGGCCCGCAGAGCCCGGTAGACGGTCGTCAGACCGATCGCATGGGCGTCGGCGACCAGCAGAGCGTGCAACTCCTGGGCCGACACGAAGTCCTGACAGTCCGCGAGTGCACGCAGGACCGCCCTCCGTTGCCGGGTCGTCCGGCCGCCCACGGCAGATCACCCTCCATCAGCGCTTGCCGAATCGGCACCCACAGTCTAGATGAAAATGAAATCCATTTCTTATGGCGTGTCAGGCGTGTCGAAGACCGGTTCAGCGGACCCGCAGGACATCGAGCGCCGTGAGGGCCACATGGAGTTCGGTGCGTTGTTCGCCGGATTCGAGGTCGCAGTCGAGTATCCGCTCGATGGTGCGAAGGCGTTGGTAGACGGTCTCCCGGGACAGGCCGCCGTGACGGGCGGCCAGGGTCTTGTTGCCGGCCGCGTCCAGGTAGTGGCGCAGGGTGGTCAGCAAGTCGGCGCCGTGGCTGGTGTCGTGGTCGACGAGTCGGCCGAGCTGCCGTTCGGCGTAGTCCTGGATCCTGGTGTCTTCGCGGAGCGCGAAGAGGAGGCGGCGCAGGCCGATGTCGGACCGCTCATGGTAGGAGCGTCCAGCGGGGAGCGGTTGGCCGGGTTCGGTCGCTTCGGCGACTCGGATCGCCTCGCGGAAGGAACGGGCGACGCCCGGGAGATCCGTGGTTTCGCCGCCGACGCTCACCGTCGCCCCTGGTACCAGGTCCAGCGTGGTGCGGCTCAGGTGCTCGGCCACGGGCCGCCACGGCTGGTCGGGGCGCAGGGACAGAAGGATGCCGAGGCGGGTTGGTCCGAGGAGGCCGACGAGGGCCTGTGTTCCCTTCGTGCTGAGCTCCTTGGAGAGGAGGGCTTCGGCCTTCGTGGTGTCGTCCTCGTGAGGTGCGTCTGTCAGCACGGCGACGAAGCGTGAGTCTTTCGTGGGCAGGCCCAGCGCGGCCACCCGGGCGTCGGTGTCCGCGGGGGAGCGGTGGCGCTGTTCGGCGAGGTCGCGCAGGACGTTGCGGTGTGCGGTGCGTTCCCAGGGTGTGGGATGGATGAGGCGGGCGATGGTGAGGGCCATCGCGGTTCTCTCCAGGACCGTGACGTCCTCGGGGCCGAAGGACTGGGGATCGGTCGGGCCGGGCGGGCCGGGCGGGCCGGGCGGGCCGGGGAGCATGGCCACCCGGCCCCAGCGTTCGCCCTGATACTCCACGGGTGCCACGAGCCAGCCGTCGGGGCCGGAGACGGCCGTGTGGTCGGCGGGCGGGGTCGCTCGGGAGCGCTGTTCCCAGTCGGTGAGCGCCACTTCGACCGTGTCGCCGGAGGGCTCGCAGACCAGTGCCTGGTGGACCAGGTTCTCCAGGACGACCGTGCGGCCGCTCATCTCCGCGGCGGCGCGTACGACGTCCTCGGGTCCCGCGCCGCGCAGCGTCAGGGCGGTGAACGCCTCGTGGATGCGCTGGGTCCGGCGCATCACCTCCGCCTGGTTGCCGAGGATCAGGGCGTGGACGACCTGGGTGACCTCCAGGAAGTTGACGTCCTTGGCCAGGGTGACGAGAGGGAGGCCGCGGGCCTGGCAGGCGTGGACCAGGGCGGCGGGCGGGCGGTGGTAGCGGCGGACCAGTTCGATGACCAGGGCCGCCGCGCCGATGTCGGCGAGTTCGTCGACGTAGCGGCGTACGCCGGTCGGCTCCTCGGGCAGGGGCATGCCGGTGGTCAGGACGAGTTCGCCGCCCTTGAGGAAGGAGGCGGGGTCGGTCAGCTCGGTGATGTGGACCCAGCGCACCGGCCGGTCGAGGAGGGGCGCGCCGGTGACGACCAGCGGCTGTCCCGCGGCCAGGACGGGGAGGGCCAGGACGTCGGAGACGGTGAGGGCGCGGCCGGGCGCGGCGCCGTCCCGGTCGTCCCCGCCCGGCGGCAGCGCCGTCTGATGGTTGTCGGTCACGGTGTCTCCCTACGTGCCCGGTCACTGTGACAAGCCCCGCTGACCTGCGCAAGAGGTGTACCACCCCGGCGGACGGGCGGGGTGAGCGCCGCGTTCCGGCCCTGTGGTTGACACAACGTCCGAACACCGTGTCCTCGCTGGACACATCACGTGTTGTCGCGCTCCTGGGCGGCCGGGATGCTCGGGATGCCGGAGCAGCCCACGCAGCCCACGCAGCCCACGCAGCCCACGCAGCCCACGCAGATCGCGCAGACCATGACATACGGCCGGGAGACGAACATGACCGCACTGTCGCCGCACCTTCGCCAGGCCACTCCCGTAGTGGCGGCCCGGGGCGAAGGCGTCCACCTCTACGGTGAGGACGGCCGCCGCTACCTCGACTTCACCGCCGGCATCGGCGTCACCAGCACCGGACACTGCCACCCCAAGGTCGTGGCGGCGGCGCAGGAGCAGGTGGGCACACTCGTCCACGGCCAGTACACGACCGTCATGCACCAGCCCTTGCGGCGGCTCGTCGACAAGCTCGGCGAGGTGCTGCCGGCCGGACTGGACAGCCTGTTCTTCACCAACTCCGGCAGCGAGGCCGTCGAGGCCGCGCTGCGGCTGGCCCGGCAGGCCACCGGCCGCCCGAATGTCCTGGTCTGCCACGGCGGCTTCCACGGCCGCACGGTGGCCGCCGCCTCCATGACCACCTCCGGCACCCGCTTCCGGTCCGGCTTCTCCCCGCTGATGAGCGGAGTGGTCGTCACCCCCTTCCCGACGGCCTACCGCTACGGCTGGGACGAGGAGACGGCCACCCGCTTTGCCCTCAAGGAACTTGACTACACCCTCCAGACGATCTCCTCACCCGCCGACACGGCCGCGGTCATCGTCGAGCCGGTGCTCGGCGAGGGCGGGTACGTGCCCGCGAACCGCGCCTTCCTGGAGGGGCTGAGGGAGCGGGCGGACCGGCACGGCTTCCTGCTGATCCTGGACGAGGTGCAGACCGGCGTGGGCCGCACCGGCCGCTTCTGGGGGCACGAGCACTTCGGCGTCACCCCGGACATCCTCGTCACCGCCAAGGGCCTGGCCAGCGGCTTCCCGCTGTCGGGCATCGCCGCCTCCGAGGAGCTGATGCGCAAGGCGTGGCCGGGTTCGCAGGGCGGCACGTACGGTGCCAACGCCGTCGCGTGCGCCGCGGCCTGCGCCACCCTCGACGTCGTACGGGACGAGAAGCTCGTGGAGAACGCCGAGGCCATGGGCGCGCGGCTGCGCCAGGGCCTGGAGGCGGTGGCGGACCGTACTCCGGGCATCGGAGACGTGCGGGGCCTGGGGCTGATGCTGGCCACCGAGTTCGTCACCGAGGACGGCAGCCCCGACCCGGAGACCGCCGCCCGAGTGCAGCGCGCCGCCGTCGACGAGGGCCTGCTCCTGCTGCTGTGCGGGGCCTGGAACCAGGTCGTGCGCATGATCCCGGCGCTGGTGATCGACGAGACGCAGGTCGACGAGGGCCTTCAGGCGTGGGCGACCGCGGTGGAGGCCGGCACTTCAGGAGCGGCGCGGTGATGACGGACACCACCGCACTCCTGGAGCCGCTGGTCGCGCGGCTCGCCGAGACGGCTCCCGGCCTGCGGGTGGAGACCGGCCCGGGCGTCACCGGCCTCTTTGCCTACGACGCCTCCAACTACCGCGTGCCGCCCCGCGCCGTGGTCTTCCCCCGTACCGCGGTCGACGTGGTCGCGGTGGTACGGGCCTGCCGGGAGGCGGGCGTTCCGGTCACCGCGCGCGGCGGCGGCACCAGCATGGCGGGCAATGCGATCGGGCCGGGTGTCGTTCTGGACTTCTCCCGGTACATGAACCGGATCCTGGACATCGACCCGCGGTCACGTACCGCGCGCGTCGAGGCGGGAGTGATCCTTGACGCGCTGCGCGGCGCGACCGCTCCGCACGGGCTGACCTTCGGCCCCGACCCGTCCTCGCACAGCCGCTGCACCCTCGGCGGGATGATCGGCAACGACGCGTGCGGCAACCGATCGGTGCGGCACGGTCGCACCAGTGGCCACATCGAGGCACTGGAGATCGTGACGGCCGACGGCGTGCGGGCCGTCGCCGACCGCACCGGACTGCGCGCCGCCGACCCGGACGACACGGACGCCGTGAAGCGCGTAGCCCGGCTGGAAGCGGACGTACGGCGGCTGATCGACGGCAGTCTGGCTCCGATCCGCACCGAGCTGGGCCGTATCCCGCGCCAGGTCTCCGGCTTTTCGCTGCACCATCTGCTGCCCGAGCACGGCTTCGACATGGCCCGCGCTCTGGTCGGCACCGAGGGCTCCTGTGCGGTCGTCACCGCCGCGACGGTCCGCCTGGTGGCCACCGCACCGGCTTCGGCGCTGCTCACCCTCGGCTACGACGACGTCGTCGACGCCGCCGAGGACGTACCCGAGATCCTGTGCTGGAATCCCACCGCCGTGGAGGGCATGGACGAGGCGATCGTCGCCACCATGCGCGCCCGCCGCGGCCCGGACTCCGTCACCGGACTGCCCGAGGGGCGGGCCTGGCTGTACGTGGAACTCGACGGCGACGACCAGGCCGCGGTGAACACCCGCGCCGCCGAACTGCTGGACGTGCTCAAGGCCCGGGGCCGGACGACCGGCGGACGAGTAGTGGAGAGCACGGCCGAGCGGCGCTCGCTGTGGCGGGTCCGCGAGGACGGGGCAGGGCTCGCCGCCCGTCTCGTCGACGGCGGGGAATCCTGGCCCGGCTGGGAGGACGCGGCGGTCGCCCCTGAGGACCTGGCCGCCTACCTGCGGGACTTCCGTAAGCTGCTGGCCACCCACGGGCTGACCGGGGTGCTCTACGGGCACTTCGGTGCCGGCTGTGTCCACGTGCGCATCGACTTCGACCTCGCCACGGACACCGGGCGGGCTGCCACCCGCCGGTTCCTGGCGGAGGCGGCCGCCCTGGTCGTCGAGCACGGGGGAACGCTGTCGGGCGAGCACGGTGACGGGCGGGCCCGCGGCGAACTGCTGGAGGTCATGTACAGCCACCGGATGATCCAGGCGTTCGCCGACTTCAAGGAGACCTTCGACCCCGAGGGGCTGCTCAACCCGGGCGTCATTGTGGCGCCGGCCCGACTCGACGCCGATCTGGCGCTGCACACGCCCTCTGACGTGCTGCCCGTCGAGACCCTCTTCTCCTTCCCGCACGACGAGGACGGCTTCGCGGGCGCCGTGCGCCGCTGCGTCGGCGTCGGCCGCTGTCGCAGCGACGCGGGCGGTGTGATGTGTCCCAGCTACCGGGCCACGGGGGAGGAGAACGACTCCACCCGGGGCCGGGCCCGGCTGCTCCAGGAGATGGTGCGGGGCGGGACCGTTCAGGAGGGCTGGCGCTCGACCGAGGTCAAGGACGCGCTGGATCTGTGCCTGTCCTGCAAGGCGTGCTCCAGCGACTGCCCGGTCGGCGTCGACATGGCGACCTACAAGGCGGAGTTCCTGCACCAGCACTACAAGGGAAGGCTCAGGCCACGATCCCACTACTCGCTGGGCTGGCTGCCCCTGACCTCCGCCCTCGCCGGATACGCCGCCCGCCCCCTCAACGCGCTGCTGCGCGGGCCGGTGGGCACGTTGCTCGCCCGCCTCGGAGGCGTGACCACCAAGCGCACCGTCCCGGCCTTCGCCTCCCGGCGTGCCCTGCGCAAGGTCCTGCGCGCGGCGAAGACGGGCGAACCGTCGAAGGCGCTGCTCTTCGTCGACAGTTTCGCGCGCGCCTTCCGCCCCGAGGTGGCCGGAGCCGCGAGCCGCGTGCTCGCCGACGCCGGAATCCCCTGTACGGCGAAGGACGGTCTGTGCTGCGGTCTGACCTGGGTCAGCACCGGCCAGCTGTCCATCGCGCGCAGAATCATGGCCCGTACGGTCGCTCGCCTCGACAACGGCGACGACCGGCCCGTCATCGTCGCCGAGCCCAGCTGTGCCGCCGCCCTCAAGCGCGACGTACCGGAGCTGCTCGGCACCGAGGCCGCCCGGCGCGTCGCGGCCCGCGTCCACACCCTCACCGGGGCCCTCACCGACCTGGCCGAGCCGGACTGGACCCCGCCGCCGCTGCCTACGAGCGTCGTGCTGCAGACCCACTGCCACGAGTACGCCGCCTTCGCCGGTCAACGCCCGCGCGACCTGCTGCGCGAACTCGGCGTGCGCGAGGTCGACGAGGCCGAGGGCTGCTGCGGACTCGCCGGAAACTTCGGCTTCGAGAAGCAGCACTACGACACCTCGATGGCCGTCGCCGACCTGGCCCTGAAACCCCGCCTCGACGGCATCGACCAGGACACGCCGAGCGTCGTCGTGGCCGACGGCTTCAGCTGCGCCACACAGATCGACCACCTCGCCGGTGACCGGGACATCCGCGCCCTGCACCTCGCGGAACTGCTCGACCCCGCCGCCGACCGACCAGGAGAGACCTCATGACCGACACACCGACGCAGTTGTTCATCGGCGGTGCCTGGGTGGACGCCGCGGACGGCGCCACCATGCCCGTGGACGACCCCGCGACCGGCGAGATCCTCTGCCACGTCGCCGACGCGGGCCCGAAGGAAGCCCGCCTCGCGGAGGAAGCCGCCGTCCAGGCGCAGGAGGAGTGGGCCCGTACGGCACCCCGGGCGCGCAGCGAGATCCTGCGCCGCGCCCACGAGATCATCCTCGACCGCACCGACGAACTCGCCCACCTGATGACCTCCGAGATGGGCAAGCCGCTCGCCGAGGCCAGGGGAGAGGTGGCGTACGCGGCCGAGTTCTTCCGCTGGTTCTCCGAGGAGGCCGTACGCGTCGACGGCGGCTACGGCACCCTGCCCGACGGCCGCAACCGCATGCTGCTCACCCGCCGCCCCGTCGGCCCCTGTCTGCTGATCACCCCGTGGAACTTCCCGCTGGCCATGGGCACCCGCAAGATCGGCCCGGCGATCGCGGCCGGCTGCACGATGGTGCTGAAGCCCGCCCCGCAGACCCCGCTGTCCAGCCTCGCGCTGGCCGGGATCCTCAAGGAGGCGGGACTGCCGGACGGCGTGCTGAACGTCGTCACCACCTCCCGCGCCGGGGAGGTGTGCGAACCGCTGCTGCGCGGGGGCCGTATCCGCAAGCTGTCCTTCACCGGCTCCACGCAGGTCGGGCGGCTGCTGCTGGCCCAGTGCGCCGACACCGTCGTACGCACCTCGATGGAGCTGGGCGGCAACGCGCCCTTCATCGTCTTCGAGGACGCCGGCCTGGACGTGGCCGTGGACGGCGCGATGCTCGCCAAGATGCGCAACATGGGGGAGGCGTGCACGGCCGCGAACCGCTTCTTCGTCCACCGGTCGGTGGCGGAGGAGTTCGCCGAGCGCCTCGCCCGTCGGATGGGGGCGCTCGTCGTGGGCCCCGGTACCCGGGACGGGGTCGATGTCGGTCCGCTGATCGATGCCGCGGGGCGGGCCAAGGTCGAGGAGCTGGTCGCCGACGCGGTGGAGCGGGGCGCCCGGGTGCTCGTCGGCGGCCGTACGCCCGAGGGGCCGGGCTGCTTCTACCCGCCGACCGTGCTGACGGACGTCGATCCGGGCAGCCGCCTGATGGAGACGGAGATCTTCGGGCCGGTCGCGGCGATCCTCACCTTCGACGACGAGGACGAGGTCCTGCGCCGCGCCAACGACACGCCCTGGGGGCTCGTCGGCTACCTGTTCACCGAGGGTCTGGATCGCGCCCTGCGCGTCAGCGAGCGGCTGGAAGTGGGCATGGTCGGGCTCAACACCGGGCTCGTCTCCAACCCCGCGGCGCCGTTCGGCGGTGTGAAGCAGTCCGGGCTCGGCCGCGAGGGCGGCCGGGTCGGGATCGACGAGTTCCTGGAGTTCCAGTACCTCGCGGTGCCCGTGCGATGACGGGTGTCCTGCCCTGACATACGCCCCATCGCGCACCGCGTGGGCCACCCCGTGCCCGGCCGACTGTCTCCCCCCCCCGGCCGGGCACGGGGGGAGCGGCCTGCGGAAGGCCGCTCCCCCCGTAACACCTGCGCGCCAACATCTGTGCGCCGGTAGCACCTACGCGCTGATGCGCCGCGCCGCGATCTCCTCGGCGGTGTCGGCGACAACGCGCCCCAGCTCGGGCAGCCGGCCGGCGTCGAACCGCGAGTCCGGCATCGAGACGGCCACCGCGGCGAGCGGCGTGCCGTCCTCGTCCAGGATGGGCGCGGCCACCGCGCACACATCCGGGCGGTACTGGTTGAGGTTGACCGAGTAGCCGTCGGCACGCACCCGGTCCAGCGCGGCCCGCAGTTCGCCGACATCGGTCGGCGTGGACTCGCTGAACCGCTCCAGCCCACGCTCGACGAGCTCGTCGACGTCGGCCTTCGGCAGGTGGGCCAGGATGGCCCGCCCCGTGGCGGTGGCGTGCAGCGGCGAGGTGTCGCCGATGGTGTGGAACGTCCGTACCGCGTGATCGCAGTCGACGCGGTCCACGACGACCATGCACTGCAGCGCGTCCGGCACCGACAGGTGGATGGTCTCGTTCACCGCGTCCCTGAGCCGGATCATGGGCTCCCGTGCGGCGGCGAACAGGCTCGACCCCTGCAACGCCGCCGGCCGTACGGCGAGCACCCGGGCGCCGATCTCCCAGCGGGTGGTGTCCTTGCGGTTGGCCCGCAGCCACCCGGCCTCGTTCAGGGTGACCAGCGTGCGTTGCACGGTCGACTTGGGCAGCCCGAAGAGCTTGGTCAGTTCCCCCACGGTCACCGGTTGGTGCTGCGCGACCGCCTCCAGGATCCGCAGTGACCTGGTCACACTCTTCATTTCCATTGGATTCTCCCCGTTAACTCTGCGAATTCCATGTGTACACCTCTTGACTCCCTCCAAGCTCACTGCCATTCTCGTGCCAGATTCTAGCACGACGTTCCACAATGTGGCACGGACTCACGGGAAGTGACCCGAAGCCCTCCCTCTCCGGGAAGTCAGAGCAGGCAAGCCCCTAGCCGCCGACACATCCGGAACCGCAGAATCCGCACACTGGGCGCCCGACATCCGGGCCCCGGTAGACGAAAGGAACCCCCGTGTCTGCCAGCAAGCGCGTCGCCGTCGTCGGCGTCGGAGTTCGACGTCATCGACGACTCCATGGCCGACTTCGTGCTCTTCGCGCAGCAGGACGCCACCGAGGAACTGGACTACGACCGGCTGAAGAACTTCCAGAACGCGGGCATCGCCAAGAACCTGGTCGCCCCCAACGCGGTCGGCAAGAACTACTGGGCCAGCGTGATGGCGTACCGCACCGATGTCTTCAACGGGAGGAAACCTTCCTCCTGGGCGGACTTCTGGGACACCAAGGCGTTCCCCGGCAACCGCGCCCTGCAGGCCCTGGACGCCGATCTGCCCGAACTGGAGTTCGCCCTCCTCGCCGACGGCGTACCGCCGGACCAGCTCTACCCCCTCGACGTGGAACGGGCCTTCAAGGCCCTCAGCGAGATCAAGGGCTCCATCCGGAAGTTCTGGGACACCGGCGCACTGCCCGGCGTACTCCTGGGCCGCCAGGAGGTCGACGCCTCCAGCGTCTGGCACGGCCGCCTCGACGCCCTGATCGAGGGCGGCTCCCCGCTCGCCTACCAGTGGAACGGCGCCCGCCGGCAGAGCAACGCCCTCGGCATCCCCAAGGGCGCGGCGAACCTCGACGCCGCCTACCAGCTCATCGACTTCGCGCTGCGCCCCGAGGTGCAGGCCGCCTACGCCGAGATCTACCCGATGGGCCCGTCGGTGCCCGCCGCCTACGAGAAGCTCCCCTCGGCCACCGCCGCGAACCTGGTCAGCTCCCCCGAGCACCTGGAGTCCGGCTTCGACCTGGACGTCGAGTGGTGGATCAAGAACCAGGACGCCGTGTCCAAGCGCTGGCAGGAGTGGACGCATGCCTGAGACCGACGTGAAATCCGGGCCCCCGATGGTCTCCTCGGCGCCGGACGCCAGCACCGGAAAGCCCCTCTCGGTGACCGCACTGCGCAAGACGTACAACGGGGTCACCGCCGTCGACGAGGTCTCCATGGAGATCGCCGGGGGCGAGTTCGTCACCTTCCTGGGGTCCTCCGGCTCCGGCAAGACCACCACCCTGATGATGATCGCCGGGTTCTGCGAACCCGACTCCGGCAGCATCGTCGTCGGCGCCCGCGACGTGACCCGGCTCGCCCCGCAGAAGCGCGGCCTCGGCTTCGTCTTCCAGCAGTACCTGCTCTTCCCGCACATGACGGTGTGGGAGAACGTCGCCTTCCCGCTGCAACTGCGCGACATCCCCAAGGCGGAGCTGCGCCGCCGGGTCGGCGAGACCCTGGAGATGGCCGGACTGTCCGCCATGGCCCGGCGCCGGCCGCGTGAGCTGTCCGGCGGCCAGCAGCAGCGCGTCGCACTGTGCCGGGCGCTGGTCTACCGGCCGCCGGTGATCCTCATGGACGAGCCGCTGGGCGCCCTCGACAAGAAGCTGCGCGACCAGCTGCAGACCGAGATCAAGCGCATCCAGCAGGAACTCGGCCTGACCGTCATCTATGTGACGCACGACCAGGAGGAGGCGCTGGTCCTCTCCGACCGGATCGCGGTGATGCGGGACGGGCGGATCGACCAGTTCGACACCCCGCGCGAGCTCTTCGAACGCCCGCGCACCCCGTTCGTCGCCGACTTCCTCGGCGCCGCCAACTTCCTCTCCGGCCGCCTGGAGGAGCGCACGGCGGACCACACCCTCGTACGGCTCGACACCGGCGGTCTGCTGAAGGCCCGCCCGCAGGCGGCCCCGGACGGGGCACGGGTACGGGCCGCGGTCCAGCCCGGTCGGCTCGGGCTGGGGGCGCCGGACGACGGGTTCTGTACCGGGACCGTCGAGACGGTCACCTACGTCGGCACGCTCGTACGCGTCACCGTCCGCCCGCTCGGCGCCGCGGACACCGACCTCGTCCGGCTGGAACTCCCGGCCGGCCGCGCCCCGGTCATCGGCGAGCAGGTCAGCCTGACCGCCGACCCCGAGAACGTCAGTGTCTTCCCTGACGGTCTCACCGACACGGAACACGGGGCGTGAGCCATGGCCGGAACCGTACTGGCGCCGAACCCGGCGCCCGCCACCGCACCCCCACCCGCACCACGGAAGAACCGGCTGCGCCGGATGCTGTCCGAGCGCCGTAGCCGCTTCGGGCTGTTCAACGCCGCGCCCGTCGTCGTCTACCTGCTGGTCCTGTTCATCTACCCGATCTTCAGCACCCTGCTCCTCAGCCTCAAGGGCGAGGAGGGCGGCTGGACGCTGCACTGGTACGCCGACGCGCTGCGCGGGGCCAACCTGGAGATCCTGCTCACCACCCTGCGGATCTCCGCGGAGACCTCGCTGCTCAGCCTGGTGGTCGGCTTCCTGCTGGCCGCCGCCGTCTCCCGGCTGAAACCTCTGTGGGCGGGGCTGGTGATGCTGGTCGTCATCGTCCCGCACTTCATCAGCGCACTGGTACGCACATACGGCTGGATCATCCTGCTCGGTGAGCACGGCGTGATCAACAACGCCCTGACGAGCATGCACGTCCCCGGCGCACCCTTTCAGTTGCTCTACAACGAGATCGGGGTCGTCATCGGCACCACCTCGGTGATGCTGCCCTACACCGTGCTGCTGCTGTACGCGGTGATGCGTGGCATCGACCGGCGGCTGCTCGCCGCCGCGGCCAGCATGGGCGCGGGACGGCTGACGATCTTCCGCCGGGTCTACCTCCCGATGGTCGCTCCCGGCCTGGTCAACGCGGGCATCCTCTGCTTCATCCTGTGCCTCGGCTACTACCTCACCCCCGCCCTCATGGGCGGCCCGAAGCAGACCATGGTCGCCTCGCTCATCAGCGAGCAGGTCATGAAGCAGAACCAGTGGAACGGCGCCGCCGCGCTGGGCATCATCCTCCTGCTGCTCACCTTCGCGGGCCTGCTTCTGCTGCGGCTGGCCAAAGCCGTCGGCGAGGCCGCACGGAATCGAGGTGTCTCATGATCGGGCTCCGCTCGACCCTGGCGGGGCGGATCACCCTCACCGTCCTCTCCACGCTGACCCTGCTGTTCCTCGCCCTGCCGATCATCCTCATCGTCGTCACCTCCTTCGGCAAGGACGCCTTCGGCGCCTTCCCGCCGGACTCCTGGACGCTGGGCTGGTACGAGCAGCTGTTCGCCGACGGCAGCAAGTGGCCGGCCGCGCTCTCCCTGAGCGCCCTGGTCGCCTCGCTGACCACCGTGTTCTCGCTCGTGCTGGGCATGACCGCGGCGACGGCGCTGGTCCGCAGCGACCTGCCACTGCGCACGGCCGTCTACGGACTCGTCCTGGCACCGCTCGTGATCCCCCAGGTCGTCATCGCCCTCGGACTGTTCCTCTTGTTCGAACCGGCGGCGATGCTCGGCAGCCCGATCGCCATCGCCCTCGGCCACACCGTGCTGGCCTCACCGATCGCCGTGATGATCCTCATGGCCACGCTGAAGGGCATCGACGAACGGCTGGAGGACGCGGCGGCCAGCATGGGCTCGAGCCGGCTCACCGTCGCCCGGCGTATCACCTTCCCGCTGGCGATGCCCGGCATGGTCGCTGCCGCGATCTTCTCCTTCATCACCAGCTTCGACGAGTTCTTCATCTCGCAGTTCCTGTCCTCCGTGGACACGGTGACCCTGCCGGTCCAGGTGTTCAACGTCCTCCAGTTCGACGTCGACCCGTCGGTGACCGCCGTCAGCGCGATCCTCATCGCGGTCGCCGTCGTGGCCCTCGCACTGGTCGGCGTGGTGCGCCGGCTCAGCGGCTCCGGCAAGCAGGACGGCCTGCTGCCGACGGACACCACCGTGGGCCTCCCCGCCGGAAGTGAGACCTCATGACCACCAGCACCAGCACCAGCGCCCGCATCCCGGCCGGTGAACTGTCCGCCTCCGCGGCCGGCCACCTGCTCCTGAACATGACACCCAACGGCTCGCTGGGCCCCGAGGGCGAGAACCTCTTCGTCGTCCAGCGCGGCGAGGGCCCGTACGTGGACGACGCGGACGGCCGACGCTACATCGACGGCCTGTCCGGCCTGTACTGCTGCCAGCTCGGCTACTCCTACGCCCCAGAGTTCGCCGAGGCCGCCGAACGGCAGCTGCGCGAGCTGTGCTTCAGCCCGCTGTGGTCCTCCTCCGCGCACCCGACGGCCATCGAACTCGCCGAACGGCTGTCCCGGATCGCCCCCGTGGACATCGAGCACACCTTCTTCTCCGGCGGCGGCGCCGAAGCCGTGGAGACCGCCTGGAAGATCGCCCGCAGGTACCACGCCCTGCGCGGCGAGGCGGGCCGCACCAAGGCCATCGCCCGGCGCGGCGCCTACCACGGCCTGACCATCGGCGCCCTGTCCCTCACCGACGACCCCGGCCTGAAGGAGCCGTACGGCCCCCCGGCCATCGACACCCGGTTCGTGTCCAACACCAACCGCTTCGGCCTCGCCCCCGAGTACGTCGACGACACCACCTTCACCGCCCGCCTGCTCTCCGAGCTGGAGGCCGCGATCCTGGCGGAGGGCCCGGAGACCGTCGCCATGCTCATCGCCGAGCCGGTGCAGAACCGCGGTGGCTGCATCACCCCGCCCGAGGGCTACTGGGCAGGGCTGCGGGCGCTGGCCGACCGCTACGGCCTCCTGCTCGTCGCCGACGAGGTGATCACCGCCTTCGGACGGCTCGGCGAATGGTTCGGCGGCGACCGCTACGGCGCCCGCCCGGACATCGTCACCGTCGCCAAGGGCATCACCGCCGGATACGCACCCATGGGGGCAACTCTGGTCAGCAATCGCGTTGTCGAGGTCATCAATCGGCCCGGCGCGGTCCTCAACCACGGCTACACCTTCGCCGGGCACCCGCTGAGCGCGGCCATCGCCCTGCGCAGCCTGGAGATCATGGAGCGGGACCGGATCCTGGAGAACGTCCGGGGCCTCCAGGGGCACCTCGCGGGGCGGATGGCGTCCCTCGCCGACCTGCCGATCGTCGGCGACGTCCGGGGAGCCGGATTCTTCTACGCCTGCGAACTCGTCGGCGACCTGGAGGGCGGCGGTTTCAGCGACACCGCGCGAGCGGCACTCGTCGGCGACCTGATCCCGCGCCGGCTGCGGGAGGCCGGGCTCCTGGCCCGTGTCTACAACCGCGCCGCCCCGCTGGTGCAGATCGCGCCTCCGCTGATCAGCGACCGCCAACTCCTCGACCGTATCGCCGACACCCTCGCGCAGACCCTCGCCGAGGCGTCCGCCCGCCTGTGATCCACCCGCCTGTGATCCACCCGCTGTACCCGCGACTCACGCATTTCGAATATTCCGAAAGGAACCACCCCATGTACTCCATCGGTCCGCTGACCGTCGCCCCCGGCGGGCGTGCCCAGGGCCTCATCCCGGTCGGCACCAGCACCTACGGCGTGGAACTCGGCATACCGCTGATCGTCGTCAACGGCACCCAGGACGGCCCGGTGCTGTGCGTGGACGCGGGCGTGCACGGCGACGAGTACGACGGCCAGGAGGCCATCCGCCGCGTCCTCGCCGAGACCGACCCAGCCACGCTGCGCGGCACCCTCGTCGGCATCCCCTGCATGAACACCCCCGCTTTCGAGGCGGCAGCCCGCACGAGCGGTCTGGACTATCTGAACCTCAACCGCATCTTCCCGGGTGACGCGGACGGCTCGTACTCCCTGCGCCTGGCCGCGACCTTCGTCGAGCAGGTCGTCCCCGCCATCGACGCGCTCGTCGACCTGCACACCGGCGGCACCTTCGGCGAGATCGCCCCGCTGACCATCGTCCAGGGCGGCTACGAGGAGCTGGCCACCGGTATCGGTCTGGCCGCCGGTCATGAGCTGATCTGGAAGGGCGGCAAGTGGGGCGGCACGGTCCGTCACCCCACCCTCGCGGCGGGCAAGCCGGCCATCACCATCGAGGCGGGCGGCGGCACCTACCGGGACTCGAACGTCGAGCTCCACATCAACTCCATCCGCAACATCTTGCGGCAGCTCGGCATGACCGACGGTCCGGCCGAAGTACGCGACACGTACACGGCGGTCACCGGCACCTTCGCCCGCTCCGCCGCCGGCGGCTTCTTCCTCGGGCACGCCGAGCCGGGGGAGACCTGCAAGGAAGGCGACCTGATCGCCCACGTGGTCGACCACTACGGCAACACGCTGGAGGAGGTCCGCGCCCCGCAGGACGGCATCGTGCTCTGGGTACGCCGTCTCCGCACCGTCCGCCCCGGCGACGAGGTCGTCATCTTCGGCGAGGTGCAGGGAGAGGTCCGGCCATGACCGGCACATCGCAGGTGACAGAGCTGCTGATCGACGGCAAGCAGGTGCCCGCCGCCGACGGCCGTACCTTCACCGTCCTGGACCCGTCGAACGGGACGGCCGTCGCCCAGGTGGCCCTGGCCGGTCCGGCGGACGTGGACCGGGCGGTGGCCGCGGCGCGAGCGGCTTTCACCGCTCCCGAGTGGGCGCGGATGCGCGCCGCCGACCGGGGCCGTGTGCTGTATCGCATCGCGGAGGCGATCCGCTACCAGGGTGAGCGGCTGGCCCGGCTGGAGAGCCAGGACGTGGGCAAGCCGCTGAGCCAGGCCAAGGCCGACGTCGAGGCCGCCGCCCGCTACTTCGAGTTCTACGCGGGCGTCGCCGACAAGCTCGGCGGTTCCACCATCCCGCTCGGGCCCGGTCTGATCGACTACACCGTCCGCGAGCCGATCGGCGTGTCCGGCCAGATCATCCCGTTCAACTACCCGCTCCAGAACACCGCCAGGGGCTCCGCCCCGGCGCTGGCCGCAGGGTGCACGGTGGTGCTCAAGCCCTCCCCGGAGGCGCCGCTCACTCCGCTGGAGATCGGCAGGATCGCGCTGGAGTGCGGCCTTCCGCCCGGCGTCCTGAACGTCGTCCCGGGCGACGGCGAGACGGGCGCGGCCCTCGCCGGGCACCCCGGCATCGACCAGGTCACCTTCACCGGCTCGGTCCCCACAGGCATCAAGGTCGCCCAGGCCGCCGCCGCCAACGTCGTCCCCTCCGTGGTGGAACTCGGCGGCAAGTCCCCGGTGGTCGTCTTCGCCGACGCCGACCACGACCTGGCGCTCGCCGCCGTCGCGGGCTCGGCGTTCGGCAACGCGGGCCAGACCTGCTCGGCCGGCACCCGGCTGCTGCTCCAGCGGGGCGCGGAGGAGTTCCTGGAGAAGCTGGTCGCCCACGCCGCGTCGCTGCGACTCGGCCCCGGCCACGAGGACCCGGACGTCGGCCCGCTGGTCGCCGCCCGGCAGCGCGACCGGGTCCAGGGCTATCTGGACCTGGCGCGCGCAGAGGGCGCGACCGTCCGCACCGGCGGTGGAAGCCCCGCGGACCCGGCGCTCGCCGACGGCTACTACATCGAGCCGACCGTCCTGACCGGGCTCACCAACGAGGCCCGCTGTGCCCGTGAAGAGATCTTCGGTCCCGTCGTCACGGTCATCGACTTCGACGACGCGGACGAGGCTCTCGCCATCGCCAACGACAGCCCGTACGGCCTGGCCTCGTACGTCTGGACCCGCGACATCGACAAGGCGCTGAGCATGGCCGAAGGCATCAGGGCCGGCCAGGTCTACATCAATGCCACCGGCGTCGGCACCGGTGTCGAACTGCCCTTCGGCGGCTACAAGCACAGCGGCTGGGGCCGGGAGAAGGGCCTCGAAGCCCTGGCGAGCTACACGCAGACCAAGAACGTCTGCATCGGATTCGGAGACCGGTCATGACAGGAGTCCGCTCATGAGATACCGCACGCTCGGTGAACGCGGCCCGACCGTCTCCGTGGTCGGTGTGGGTGGCAACAACTTCGGCTCCCGCCTCGACGAGGACGGCACGAAAGCCGTCGTCCACGCCGCACTGGACGCCGGGATCACCCTGTTCGACACCGCCGACATGTACGGCGGGTTCGGCGAGTCGGGCGGCTCGCGCGGCGACGGCGAACGGCTGCTCGGCGCCGCGCTCAAGGGACACCGCGACGATGTCGTCCTCGCCACCAAGTTCGGCATGGAGATGGACCCGGACGCCGACCAGTACGGCCGGCGCGGTGCCCGCCCGTACATCCGGTACGCCGTGGAAAGCTCGCTGCGCCGCCTCGGCACCGACCGGATCGACCTGTACCAGTACCACGAGCCGGACGGCGTCACCCCGCTGGAGGACACCCTCGCCGCCCTCCGGGAACTCGTCGACGAGGGCAAGATCGGCCACATTGGCTGCTCCAACCTGCCCGCCGACGGACTTACGGACGCCTTCGTGTCCACCCAGGCCCGCTACCACCTGCTCGACCGCAGTGTGGAGGAGGACCTGATCCCGGCCTGTCTGCGCCACGGCCTCGGTCTGCTGCCGTACTACCCGCTGGCCAACGGCCTGCTCAGCGGCAAGTACCGGCGAGGCGAGCAGCCCCCGCCCGGCAGCCGGCTGTCCTGGCGGCAGGGCTGGCTGACCGACGCCGCTCTGGCCCGGGTCGAGGCGCTCACCGCGTACGGCGCCGAACGTGGCCTGACGCTCCTCCAGGTCGCCGTGGGCGGACTGGCCGCCCTGCCCGCCGTGGGCTCGGTCATCTGCGGCGCCATGACGCCCGAACAGGTCACCGCCAACGCGGCGGCGGCCGACTGGATCCCCGACACGGCCGACCTTGCCGCACTGGACACGATCGTCACCCCCGGCGAACACGTCGTCTGAGACCCCCAACTTTCTCAACAGCACCCAGAATCGAGGCTGAACACCATGCGAGAGATCGTCACCTTCGACGCCTACGGCACCCTGGTCGACTTCCAGCTCGGCCCCACCACCCTGAAGGTTCTCGCCGACCGGCTGGACCTGGACAACCTGGACGTCGACGAGTTCCTCGACGACTTCCGCGTCATGCGTTTCCAGGCCGTCCTGGAGGCCTACCGCCCCTACCACGAGGTCCTGCACTCCAGCCTGGAGATGGCCATGCGCCTGCACGGTCTGGAGTACCGGAAGTCCGACGGCGACGCCCTGGTCGAGGCCGTCCCCACCTTCGGCCCCTTCCCCGAGGTCCCGGAGGCGCTGCGCGCTCTGAAGACCAAGTACGAGATCGCCATCATCTCCAACACCGACGACGAGCTGATCGCGCGCAACGTCGCCAACATCGGCGTCGAGTTCGACCACGTCATCACCGCCCAGCAGGCGGGTGCGTACAAGCCGGACCGCCAGACCTTCGAGCACGCGTACAAGGCCATGGACGTCGACCCGTCCCAGGTCATCCACACCGCGCAGGGCTGGGAGTACGACCTCATCCCGACCCGCGATCTCGGCCTGAAGCGCCGCGTGTGGATCAACCGCTTCGGCCGCCCCGGCAGCGCCGACTACCAGCCGTACGACGAGCTGCCCGACCTGTCCGGCCTGCCGGCGCTGCTCGGCTGCTGAGGAACCCCTGGACGGATGTGAGGACGCACGCCATGAAGCAGATCCCCTACTGGCTCGACACCGCCCCGCCCCTGCCCGACCGGTCCGGAAAGGACCTGCCCGACGAGGCGGACGTGGTGGTCATCGGCGGCGGCCTCACCGGCCTGTCCACCGCCTACCACGCCGCCCGCAAGGGCGCCCGGGTCGTCCTCGTCGAGAAGGACAAGGTCGGCTCGGGCGCCTCGGGGCGCAACGGCAGCATGTGCACCCAGGGCCTCACCATCGGCGTCGCCGAGGCCCGCAGGCGCTACGGCCAGGAGCGCGCCCGCGAGCTGTACGACGCCTTCCGCGAGGCCGTCGATGTCGTCGAGGTACTGACGCGGAAGGAGCAGATCGACTGCGACTTCAACCGCTGCGGCCGCCTTGGCGTCGCCTACAAGCCCCAGCACTTCGAGGCGATGAGGGCCACTCAGCGCGACCTGGCCGAGAACTTCGGCCACGAGACCCAGCTCCTCACCCGGAGCGAGCTGAGGTCGGAGCTGGGCTCGGACTACTACCACGGCGCCCTGCTCGACCCGCTCAGCGCGGGCCTGCACGTGGGCAAGTACGTCCATGGCCTGGCCGAGGCCGCCGAACGCGCCGGCGCCGAGATCCATGAACGCAACGCGGCCACCGGCCTCACCCGCCTGCCGGCCGGTGGCTTCCTGGTGGAGACCCTGCACGGCACCGTCCGCGCCAAGCAGGTCATGGCGGCCACCGACGCCTACACCGACAAGGCGATGCCGTGGTTCCGCAAGCGGCTGATCAACGTCGGCAGCTTCATCATCGTCACCGAGCCGCTCGGTGAGGCGCGCGCCAAGGAACTGATCCCGAACGCCCGCCTGGTGGTCGACTCCAAGAACATCGGCCACTACGTCCGGCTCACCCCCGACCACCGGCTCGCCTTCGGCGGCCGGGCCCGCTTCGCCCCCTCCAACCCCGCCTCCGACATCAAGAGCGGAGACATCCTGAAGCGGGAGATGACGGAGATCTTCCCGCGACTCGCCGACGTCCGGATCGACTACGTCTGGGGCGGCATGGTCGGCTTCTCCTGGGACCGCCTCCCGCACGCAGGCGAGGCGAACGGCCTGTACTACTCCATGGGCTACTGCGGCCACGGCGTCCAGATGGCCACCTACATGGGCCGAGCGGTAGCCGACATGATGGACGGCAAGCCGGAGGCCAACCCCCTGCGCGACCTCGGCTTCCCCAAGGTCCCCGTCCCCTTCTACAACGGCACCGCCTGGTTCCTGCCGTTCGGCGGCGCCTACTACAAGGCCAAGGACCGACTGCGCTGAGACGGTACTCGTAGCACCTCGGCACTTCCGGGGTGCTACGACCGGATCATCGTGGAAGGCCCCGGCGTCATCCTCCTCTCGACTCCTGGCGCCGATTGCTCAGAGCCAGTCCCGCCGCTTGAAGATGACGTACAAACTGATGCATACGACCGCCATCAGGGCGATGGCGAAGGGGTACCCGAAGCTCCAGCTCAGCTCCGGCATGTCGTCGAAGTTCATGCCGTAGATCGTCCCGACCAGCGTCGGAGCGAACAGGATCGCCGCCCACGCCGAGATCTTCTTGATCTCCTCGTTCTGCTCGAACCCCGCCTCCGCCAACGCCCGCATCTCCGCGTTCTGTTGCTGGGTGACCAGCGTGGCGTTCACCGTGAGGATGTCGGTGAGGGCCTGGCGGAAGCCGTCGACGCGTTCGCTGGTGTGGGTGACGTGGTCGGCGACGTCCCTCAAGTACCGCTGGAGTTCCTCGTCCGTGCCGTACTTGGCGAAGCCGGCCATCAGGCCGTGCAGCATGCCGACGAGTGGGCGGGCGGCGCGCTGGAACTCGACCATTTCGCGGGAGAGTTCGTAGATGCGGCGGGAGACCCAGGGGTCGCCGCCGAAGACCTCGGTCTCGATCTCGTCGATGTCGTTCTGGACGCCGGCGACGACCGGGGTGTAGCCGTCCACGACCGCGTCGAGGATGGCGTAGAGAACCGCTTCGGGGCCGAGTTTCAGCAGCTCCGGGGTCTCCTCCATGCGGCGGCGCACCGCCGAGAGATCCGGGGCGGCGCCATGGCGGACCGTGATCACGAAGTCGGGGCCCACGAAGACGTGCAGCTCGCCGAAGTCGACCTCCTCGGGGGCGTCGAGGTAGCGGGCTGCGCGCAGGACGACGAAGAGGGTGTCGCCGTAGCGCTCCAGCTTCGGACGCTGGTGGGCCTCCATGGCGTCCTCGACCGCGAGCGGGTGGAGGTCGAACTCGGCGGCGAGGGAGAGCAGTTCACCCTCCGTCGGGCGGGCCAGGCCGATCCACGCCATGCCGCCCGCCCGGTCGCGCAGTTCGCGGAAGGTGTCCGCGAGCGAGGCGGGGGAGGAGATACGGACGCCGTCCCGGTAGAGGGCCGACTGGACCACGCTGCGCGGCTCCGTCGGTTTCGGCTCCGCCGCATCCTCGCGGGGTGGCGCGGGTCGCGCGGCCGGCGCCGTCGGAGGGGTCAGGGCGCGGCGCCAGGCGGACTTCCTGCCGCTCTTCGAGGCTTGGCGGGCGCGTCGTTCGGCCATCGCGGCTGCCTCCCGGGTCGTACCGTCTCGTTCCGTCGCGGTCGTTCCGCTGCGGTCGTTCCGTCGCGGGCTCTCGATCCGTGTCGTCCCGTGTTGTCCCGTGTCGTCCATACACCAGTGTGATCACGGAGCAGGATATACGGGGCAAACGTCGTGAGCGTGCGAAGGGTGCCCGGACGCGGTGAGCCTTGCGGACAGTACGTGTCCGCAAGGGACGCTAGCGTGCGCGGCATGACGAAGACGACGGCCACCTCGAACACGGCACCCGTGCTCGGCACCCGCGCCCTCAACCGTGCCACCCTCGACCGGCAGCTGCTGCTGCGGCGCTCGCCGCTGTCGGCGAAGGCCGCCGTGGAGCACCTCGTCGGCCTCCAGGCCCAGGAGGTGAAGCCCCCTTACTACGCGCTCGCCGCACGCCTCGACGGCTTCACCCCCAAGGAGCTGTCCGGCCTGCTGTCCGGGCGCGAGGCCGTGCGCATCGTCACCATGCGCTCGACGATCCATCTGCACACCGTCGACGACTGCCTCACCCTGCGGCCGCTCGTGCAGCCCGCCCGGGAACGCGAACTCACCCTTTTCCGCAAGGGACTCGGCGGCGTCGACCTGGACCGGCTCGCCGCGCTCGCCCGCGAGCTGGTCGAGACCGAGCCGCGCACCATGAGGCAGCTGCGCGAGGCCCTGCACGCCGAGTGGCCGGACGCCGACCCGCAGTCCCTGGCTGTCGCCGCCCGCTGCACGCTCCCCCTCGTCCAGGTCACCCCGCGCGGTCTGTGGGGCCGAAGCGCCCAGGTGTCCCTGACCACCGCCGAACACTGGCTGGGCCGCCAGGCCGAGCCCGCCGTCGCCCCGGACACCGCGGTGCTGCGCTACCTGGCCGCCTTCGGCCCCGCCTCCGTGAAGGATATGCAGACCTGGTGCGGCCTGACCCGGATGCGCACCGTCTTCGAACGGCTCCGCCCCCGACTGGTCACCTTCCGGGACGAGAACGGCGTCGAGCTCTTCGACCTCCCGGACGCCCCGCGCCCCGATCCGGAGACCCCGGCGCCGCCCCGCTTCCTCCCCGAGTTCGACAACCTGCTGCTGTCCCACGCCGATCGCACCCGCGTGGTGCCCCCGGCGAACAGGGGCCGCACCTGGCAGGTGAACACGGTCTACTGCCCACTTCTCGTCGACGGTTTCCTCGCCGGGGTGTGGCGGCTGATGGACGGCGCACTCGTCATCGAGCCGTTCGGCAGGCTCACCAAGGCGCAGCGCGGCGAGGTGACCGCCGAGGCGGAGCGGATGCTGTCGGTGATGCACCCGGAGTCGTCGTACGACATCCGCTTCGGGACCGTGATCCCGTAACCGACCCTAGTCCGCCCTAGTCCGCCCGCCCCGTCATCGCCACCGTCAGCCCCAGCCCGATCATCGTGAAGCCGCCCGCGCCGCCGATCAGCGACAGCCGGCGGTCCGAGCGGGCGAACCAGGTGCGGGCGGCGGACGCGGTCAGCCCCCACAGCGTGTCCGTGATCAGGCCGATGGAGATCGGTACCAGGCCCAGCACCAGCATCTGCAGCGGCACATGACCCGCGGCGTGATCCACGAACTGCGGCAGTACGGCGGCGAAGAAGACGATGCCCTTCGGGTTGGTGACGCCGACGAGCGCGCCGTCGAGGACGGTCCGGGGACTGCCGTGCGCGGGGGCCGCGCGACCCGTCTCGATCGCCGAGGCCTTCATCTCGCGACGGTGCCGGAATGCCTGGACGCCGAGGAGGACGAGATAGGCCGCACCCGCGAGCTTCACCGCCGTGAAGACCAGCACCGAGCGCTCGACCAGCGAACCGATGCCGAACGCGACCGCCACGACCAGCAGATACGAACCGACCACATTGCCCAGCGCGGTCGCCACGGCGGTGCGCCGGCCGTGGGCGAGGGCCCGGCCGATGACGAACAGCACGCTGGGGCCCGGGATCAGGACCACCAGCAGCGACATCGCGGCGAAGGCCAGCAGACGGTCATCGGACACCATGCCCATCACCCCCATCGGAGGAGGCCATTCAAGCAGGCGGCCATTCAAGCAGGCGGCCCGCACGCCGGGAACTGTGGGAATCCGGGGGAATACGGGGAATGCGGAGGGAATGGAGAGGGGGCGCTGCGGACCGCTCGTGGCAGGTCCGCAACGCCCCCTGGCAGTCACCTGAGGGGGTGCCTCAGGAGTCCGTGGGTGTCGTGCCTTCGACCGCTACGACGCGATCTGCGCGGCCACGGTGTTCGAGAAGGTCGTCAGGCGGGTGTAGACGCCGGGGTACCGGGCGTCGGCGCAGCCATAGCCCCAGGAGGTGATGCCGGCCAGGACGCCGTTGACCATCAGCGGACCGCCGCTGTCGCCCTGGCAGGTGTCCACGCCGCCGGAGGTGTAGCCGGCGCACACCATGGAGCTCGCGATGTACTCGGAGCCGTAGGAGCGGGAGCTGCCGCAGGACGCGTCGGAGACGATCGGCACGGTCGCGGTGCGCAGTTGGTTGGAGGAGGAGCCGCCGGAGGAGGTGGTGCCCCAGCCGAGGATGCGGGCGGTGGTGCCGGCCGCGTATACACCGGTCTGCGAGGCGGTGACATACGGAGCCGTGGTGTACGGCATCGACGTCGACAGGGTCAGCACGGCCACGTCGCTGCTCATGGTGGAGCTGTTGTAGCTCGGGTGTATCCAGATGCGGCTGACCTGGCTGACGGTGCCGTTGGTGCCGTTGCGGAAGGTGCGGCCGCCCACGACACGGGTGTTGCCGGTGCTTCTGCCGACCATGCAGTGGGCGGCGGTGACGACCTTGTTGGCCGCGACGAGGGTGCCGCCGCAGAACTGGCTCTGCGAGGCGTTGGTGATCTGCATGACGTACGGGTACGCGCTCGCGGTGGTCGTCGAACCGCCGACGATGGGCTGAGGAGCGGCGACGGCGGAGGGTGCGCCGAGCAGTGCGGCCGCGGCGGCGGCAGCGGTCGCCGCGGCCGCGACGACGGTCGTCTTGGCGCGGTTGAAACCGAACAAGGGGGTCTCCTTCGTGGGGGGCTTGCCGGTGGGGGACGCGCGGGTGGGGGGAGGTGCACGGGACCGTTGGGGCGGCCCCGTGTGCCCGGGCGAGCGGCACGCCTTCACGCTAGGAGTCGGAACGATCAGCCCCCAATTGGGGAACTCCCTAAGAGGGTTGGGGAGGGAATACCCTCGATGACCTCATGGGGGGTTTGACCGTAGGCTGGTTCCCCGGGGACGGCCCGAGTGTCCCCGGGGAGGTCAGTTCGTACGGTGTCCCGCCGCCAGCCGCACGATGTCCACCCGCGACCGGATCCCCAGCTTCCGGTAGACCCGCGTGAGGGTGGCCTCGACCGTCTTGACGCTGATGTACAGGCGCCCGGCGATCTCGCGGTTGGTCGCGCCCTCCATGACGAGTTCGGCGACCTGGCGCTCCGTCGCCGCGAGGACGGCGAGCGCGGCCGGTGCCGCCGCGACGACGGGCTGCTGCGGTGCCGGGGCGACGGCTGCCTGCTCGACCTGCTTGAGCCAGGGCAGGGCCCGGCAGCGCCGGAACAGGCGCGTCGCCTCGTCGTACGACGTCGCTCCGGGCCGGTGTGCGCGCAGCCCGGCCTGGGCGTAGGCGGCCCGCGCCTCCTCCAGGCCGTAGCCCAGCTTGGCCAGCCGGTCCTGCACGGACGTCAACTGCCGTACGGTGGCCTCCCGTTCACCCCGGGCCGCCCGCACCAGCGCCTCGGCCCGGTCGAGGACCGCGAGCACGCTCTCGCGGCCCAGCCGCAGGGCGCGCTCCCGCGTGGCGTCGATGACGTCCTGCGCCTCCGTGAGCTCGCCGACGCGCACCAGCGCTTCCGCGAGGTCGCCGTGCCAGCGCCCGCGCGCCGGATCGGTGACCCCGAGACTCTCCTCCAACTCCCGTACGCGCCGGAGCGACCCGACCGTTCCAGGCGCGTCCCCGGCCACCAGCTGGGCGTACCCGAGGGCGCCCAGGGCGCGGGAGAGGTACATCAGGTCGCCGTCCTCCTCGGCGTGCTCCACCGCCTCCCGGGCCAGCGCGAGCGCCCGGTCCACATCGCCGCCGGAGGCCTCCGCGAGCGAGGTCAGCATGGCGGAGCCCACCTCGCCGATCCCGCTGTCCCGGGCGAGGCGCAGGCTCTCCCGGGACAGGTCGAGCGCACGGCCGCAATGCCCGGAACGCAGCTCGGTCTCGGCGAGGCTGCGCAGGAAGTGCACCTCGCTCTCGACCATCCCGCGCCGGCGCACCTCGCGCAGCAGCGCGGTGATCGTCGACCGGGCCTCGGCGAGCTGGTCGCTCATGATCAGCCAGCGGAAGCGGGTGTATCCGGCGCCGTTGTGATGGCACGCCAGCTGGGGGTCCTGCGGCTCCTTCAGCGCCCGCTTGATGGTCGCGGGCGCGTCCGGGTGCCCCATCAGGGTCTCGGCCTGCGCCTGGAAGGACAGCGCCAAAAGTTCGGTGCGCCGGTCGGCGGCCCGGGCGGCCAACCGCGCGGCGTGCGCGGCCTCCTCGCGGCCCACGGCGAAGTCGCCCTCCACCATCAGCCCCCGCCAGGCGAGCTGATAGTGGACCAGGCCCAGCAGCCGGGGGTCGTCGCCCGCGTCCTCCAGCGCCTGCGGGTAGACGGAGTCGACCTCGGTCAGGGCGTGCCCGGCCGATTCGATCACCACCATCCAGGCCCGCACCCGGTCGGCCGGCTCGGTGACCCGGCCCAGCACCTCGCGGGCGATGTCCCGTGCGAGGTCCGTCTCCCCGGCGGTCATGGAGTCCTCGGCCGCCTGCAGCCGCCGGTCGTCCGGTCCCGGCACGGCCTCCGCCGGGGTGTGCCGGGCCGCGAGCAGCCCCAGCTCGGCGGCGACCGAGGGCGCGCCCCGGTCCCGGGCCACGGCCGCCGCCTCGCCCAGCCGTTCGGCGACCCGCGGGTCCGTGCCGGTCGTGGCCAGCGCCAGATGCCGAGCCCGCTCGATGGGGTCGGAGGCCGCCGTGGACAGCGCGGCATGGGCGGCGCGCCGCTCCTGGGGGTCGGCCTCCGCGTACAGCGCGGCCGACACCAGCGGATGCGCGAACCGTACGCCCGGACCCTCCCGCTCCGGTGCGAGCAGCCCGAGCGCGGCGGCCTGCGCGGTCTCCGCCTCGGCGTTCTCGCGGCCCGCCGCGTGCAGCAGCGCCAGCGTGGGCCGCGCGCCGGCGCTCACCACGAGCAGGGTGCGGCGGGCCTCCGCCGACAGCATCTCCAGCCTGCTGAGGACCAGTGCCCGCAGCGAGGTCGGCACGGGCAGGGGCTCCCCGGGACTCGGCGGGACCGGGTTCTCGGCCAGGGCGCGGCCCAGCTCCAGCGCGAACAGCGGGTTGCCGCCGCTGGTGCGGTGGATGTCCCGCACGGTCGTACGGGGCAGGCCCGTGTAGCCGCGGTGCCCGAGGAGCTCGGCCACGTGAGCCTTGGACAGCGGGTTGACGCGCACGGTCAGCATGTCCGGGGGCAACGCGCGTAGATGCCGGTCCTCCTGGCCTTGCGACTCCCGATCCGTGCGTACGGCGCAGAGCATGCGGACCGGCATCTCGCCGAGCCGGCGGGCGGCGAACCCGAGCAGCTCGGTGCTCGCCGGGTCCAGCCACTGCAGGTCGTCGGCGACGATGAGCACGGGCCCCTTGGCGGCCAGCGCCCGCAGGGTCGACAGCACGGCGAGGCGGAGGGCGAGGCCGTCGCGCTGGAGGGTGGACTCGCCGCGGCCGGTGAGTGCCGATTCCAGCGCGGTGCGCTGCGGGGTGGGCAACTGGTCGGACACCTCGTCCACGACGAGGCCGAGCAGGTCGGCCAGCGCGAGGAACGGCAGGTGCGATTCGGACTCGGTGGCCGAGCATCGCAGCACGGTATGTGCCGTTTCGCCGCATTCTGCGGCCAATGCACGGATAAGGGTGGACTTTCCGATTCCTGCGGGACCGTGCACGAGCACACTCCCGCCACGGGAGAGCTGTTCACGCGCCCCCGCGAGCAGTTCCTCCCGGCCGATGACCAGGTCGGGGCGGGGTCTGCCAGGCTCTGTGAAGTCCCGTCGCACGGGCCACCGCTCCCCTCGAGTGTCGTGTTCGGGCCAATATTAGGCAACGACTCATTGAATTTCGGAACGGTGTCGTGGTGAGGGAAATAACAGAGCCGTCGGCATGGGGAAATTCACTCGGGTTCCGTGTGAATGGAGGGTGAACTTCTCGACCGCCGACCGCCGACCGCCGTGGACCACTGTGAACTGCCGTGTGTCGGCCGTCACAGCGCACCACCCGCCTCGTCACGTCATGGACACCTCCGGCCAGTAGCGGTAGTCGTCGGGGCTCGTCGATGGGGTGGCAGGCGACCGGGGCGACGGAGGCCAGGACGGTGATCATGGTGTCGGCGAGTTGGTGGTGGAAGCCGTCGGTCAGGTCATGCTCCTCGTTGATCCTCCCCTCGCGGCTGTGCGGCCACACCGTGAACGTCAGTGTGGAGACGTCGGCGTTCGGTGGAGTCGCCGCGTCGCCGTCGTACTCGGTGTGCGGCACCTCGCCCGTGCGGCCGTCGGGGCGAACCGGACCGTCTTCCCGGCGCCGACTCCTCCTCCGGCCGACTCCTCCTTCAGCAGCCGCCTCGGCAGAACGAGCCGCAGGTCCGGCGCTGGTCCGGCGGTCGGCGACGACGGGGGTATCAGCGCGGCGATGTGCCAGAGCGCCGGGGGTTCGTCGCCCCACTCGGTCGGGTCCTCGGCGGGGTCCCAGTCGCACCCGGCCCAGTCCTCCCCGGTGAAGGCGGACGTCAGCGGCGCGGAGGGCTCCTCGACCGGCTTGGTCCCGGTGTGTCCGGCGAGGTCGGCGAGTTCGGTGAACTCGCCCTTCAGGAAGTCGAGTTCGTCTGCGGGGGTGAGGAGGCGGGCGAGTGCTTCCAGTGACGGGGCGAGTGGGTAGAGCCTGGCGTACTGCGGTGAGTCGATCTCCAGGGCGAAGACTTGGCCCGTCGTTCCGTCGAGGACCACGTTCTGTGCCTCGGAGCCCTCGCGGAGCAGGTGGCCGACGGCGATGAGCCCTGCGACGGCCGGGGCGAGTTCCGTGGGGTCGTCCGTCGTGTCGAGCAGGTCCCGTGCGGGGATCAGCCGGGACTCGGTGAGCCGGTCGAACCGCATCAGATCGTGGTCGCCCGGTAGGCCGACGTCGGTCAACCAGTGTCGTGTCGGTTTGTGTGTGATGGCCGGAGGCAGTGCTTGCTCCGGTACGGTGATGATCGTTCCCGCCATGGTGTCCCCCGTGTGTGCCCGTGCCTGATCGTGGCGGATCTTCAACTGCGACCACAGTAGGGGCGACCACTGACAATGCCTCCAGCCGCGGCGGTGGCCCTTGTGGCGAGGGCGTCTCCTACCGATTTTGCTCGCCCCCGCCGCCCCTACCCGTCCCATCCCCGGGGCGCTGCCCCGGAGCCCCGTTGGGGCCTCCGCCCCCAGACCCCCGGGTGGGGGAGGGGGCGTGGGGGATGTGCGGGTGGGTGGGTGGGTTGTCGGCCTGGCGGCCTCGGGGGGGGGGGGCGGGCGGGGGGGGGGGGGGGGGGGCGGGGGGGGGGGGCCCCCCCCCCCCCCCCTGTCGGCCTGGCGGCCTCGTCCTCAAGCGCCGGACGGGCTGGTTGGGCCCGGCTCGGGCTGGAGGGACAGCCAGGGCTGGAGGACTAGCCAGCGCTGGAGGAGGACCAGCCACTGCTGGAGGACCGGCCAGTGCTCGATGGCCGGCCAGGGTTGGATGGCGGGCCAGGGTTGGATGGCCGGCCAGGGTTGGATGGCCGGCCAGGGTTGGACGGCCGACCAGGGCTGGAAAGTCGGCGAAGATCCATAGAGCGCCGTGAACCGCCCCCTACGGCAGCACCCCCACCCGGCGTGCCGCCACCACCGCCTCCAGGCGGGTGTGGGCCCCGAGCTTGCGCATGGCTGAGCGGAGGTAGGCCTTCACGGTCTCCGGGCGGAGCCCGAGGCGTTCGGCGGTGGCGATGTTGGTGGCGCCGGTGGCGACGCAGGCGAGGACGTCGACCTCGCGTGGGGTGAGGTCGACCTCATGTGCGTGCCCTTGCCCGGATGCTCCGGCCAGCCGTCCGCAGGCCTCCAGCAGTTCGGCGCGCAGTGCCGGGTCGAGGATTCTGGGGGCCAGGGCGCGGAGTGCGCCGTGGGCCTCGCGGACCTGTTCCCAGGCGGTGGTGGAGGCCGGCTCGGGTTCACGGGCCGCCAGCAGCAGGCTCCGGGCCTCGTCCTGGACGACGAGGGCCTGTTCCGCGTCGCGGGCGGCCTGCACGGCCGCGCCGAGCGTGCGGTCGCCCAGGGGCCGGGCCGTGCGCAGGGCGCCGTACAGGACGCCGCGTACCCGGCGTCGTACGACCACGGGCACGGCGAGGACCGACCGCAGCCCCTCGGCGGCGACGGCGGCGTCGTACTCGTGGCTGATCTGGCGCGAGGACGAGTAGTCGGTCACCGCGCACGGGCGGGCGAGGGCGACCGCCTTGCCGCCGAGGCCGTTGCCGGAGGAGACGGCGAGCGCCCTGAGGGAGTTGGTCGCCGTGCCGTTGAGTTCGCTGATGCGCAGGTGTGCGCGCCCGGTCTCCACCAGACCGCCGAAGGCGACCGGGAGCCCCGTCGCCCGCCGCAGCCGGGCCAGTGCGCCCCGCATCTCCACCGCTCCGCCCGTGTCTGCTGCCACGAATGCCACGAACCCGTCACCCGTCCCTTCGCCGCGGAACACCACCCTCGTTCGGGGGTAGCGAGACCCGCATACGCATTACACGATGGCAGGCAAGCGTCATGCAATTGTCCGGCAATTGTCCGGCAACGAGGAGGACACATGGCGGCGACAAGCAGCGCCACGGCACGGTTCCGGGAAGCCCGGGACTTCCTGCTGGCGCACCGCGAGGACTACGCCGCGGCCTACGAGGGCTTCAACTGGCCGCGCCCGGAGTACTTCAACTGGGCCCTCGACTGGTTCGACGCCGTCGCACAAGGAAACGACCGCACCGCCCTGCACATCGTCGAGGAGGACGGCACCGAGACCCGTGTCTCCTTCGCCGGGATGTCCGAACGCTCGGCCAGGGTCGCCAACTGGTTGCGTGCGCGGGGCGTCCGGGCCGACGACCGCATCCTCGTCATGCTCGGCAACCAGGTGGAGCTGTGGGAGACGGCTCTCGCCGCGATGAAGCTGCGCGCCGTCGTCATCCCCGCCACCCCGCTGCTCGGTGCGGCCGACCTGCGCGACCGCGTCGACCGCGGCCGGGTACGGCACGTCGTCGTCCGGGCCGAGGACACGGCCAAGTTCGCGGAGGTGCCCGGCGGTTACACCAGGACCGTGGTCGGGGGCGCGACGGACGGGTGGCAGTTGTACGAGGACGCGTACGCCGCCTCCGCCGACTTCGAGCCCGACGGCGTCACCAACGCCGACGACCCGCTGATGCTCTACTTCACCTCGGGCACCACCGCCCGCCCCAAGCTGGTCGAGCACACCCACACCTCGTACCCGGTCGGCCACTTGGCGACCATGTACTGGATCGGCCTCAAGCCCGGCGACGTCCACCTGAACATCTCCTCGCCCGGCTGGGCCAAGCACGCCTGGTCGAACCTCTTCGCGCCGTGGAACGCGGAGGCCACCGTCTTCATCCACAACTACACGCGCTTCGACGCGAGTCGGCTCATGGCGGAGATGGACCGCGTCGGCGTCACGACCTTCTGCGCCCCGCCCACCGTCTGGCGCATGCTCATCCAGGCCGACCTCACCCAGCTGCGCACCCCGCCCCGCGAGGCCGTCGCCGCCGGGGAGCCGCTCAACCCCGAGGTCATCGAACAGGTCCGCCGCGCATGGGGCGTCACCATCCGGGACGGCTTCGGCCAGACCGAGACGGCCGTACAGGTCTCCAACAGCCCCGGCCAGAAGCTGAAGACGGGGTCGATGGGACGACCCAGCCCCGGCTTCGAGGTCGTACTCCTCGACCCGGTGTCCGGTGTGCCGGGTGCGGAGGAGGGCGAGATCGCGCTCGACCTGTCCGTGCGTCCGGTGGGTGTGATGACCGGCTACCACGGCGACCCCGACCGCACGGCCGAGGCCATGGCGGGCGGCTACTACCGCACCGGCGACATCGGTTCGCGCGACGAAGACGGCTACATCACGTATGTGGGGCGGAGCGACGACGTCTTCAAGGCGAGTGACTACAAAGTGTCGCCCTTCGAGCTGGAGAGCGCCCTCCTGGAACACGAGGCCGTGGCCGAGGCCGCCGTCGTCCCGGCTCCGGACGAACTACGGCTCGCCGTCCCGAAGGCGTACGTCGTGCTGGCCCAGGGCTGGGAGCCCGGCCCGGACACCGCCAAGGTGCTCTTCGAGCACTCCCGCACGGTTCTGGCGCCGTACAAGCGCATCCGCCGCCTGGAGTTCGCCGAGCTGCCGAAGACCGTGTCCGGCAAGATCCGCCGGGTCGAGCTGCGCGAGGCCACGGCCGTGGGCTCGGCGGACGAGTACCGCGAGGAGGACCACCGATGACGGATCCTCTGACGACGGATGCATTGATGGTGGATTCACTGAGCGGCGCGCTGTCGTACACCCACGGGACGAGCACCACACCCCTCCTCGGCGACACCATCGGTGCCAACCTCGACCGGGCGATCGCCACGTACCCCGATCGTGACGCCCTCGTCGACGTGCCGTCCGGACGGCGTTGGACGTACGCCGAATTCGGCGCCGCCGTCGACGAGGTGGCGCTCGGGCTGCTCGCCAAGGGGGTGGTGAAGGGGGAGCGGGTCGGGATCTGGGCGGTCAACTGCCCGGAATGGGTGCTCGTGCAGTACGCCACCGCGCGGATCGGCGCGATCATGGTGAACATCAACCCGGCCTACCGTGCACACGAGCTGGAGTACGTGCTGAAGCAGGCAGGCATCTCGGTGCTCGTCGCCTCGCTCGCGCACAAGTCCAGCGAATACCGGGCCCTGGTGGGCCAAGTCCGGGGCAAGTGCCCGCAGTTGCGTGAGACGGTGTACATCGGCGACCCGTCCTGGGACGCCTTGACGGCGGGTGCGGCCTCGGTCCGGTACGAGCAACTGGCCGAGATCGGGGCCGGGTTGAGCTGTGATGACCCGGTCAACATCCAGTACACCTCGGGCACGACCGGCTTCCCGAAGGGCGCCACTCTCTCCCATCACAACATTCTCAACAACGGCTACTGGGTGGGCCGTACGGTCGGCTACACGGAGCAGGACCGAGTGTGCCTTCCCGTGCCCTTCTACCACTGCTTCGGCATGGTGATGGGCAACCTGGGCGCCACCTCGCACGGCGCGTGCATCGTGATCCCGGCGCCGTCCTTCGAACCGGCGGCCACACTGCGGGCCGTGCAGCAGGAGCGGTGCACGTCGCTGTACGGCGTACCGACCATGTTCATCGCGGAGTTGAACCTGCCCGACTTCGCCACGTACGACCTCTCCTCCCTGCGCACCGGCATCATGGCGGGCTCGCCCTGCCCGGTCGAGGTGATGAAACGGGTGGTCGCCGAGATGCACATGGCGCAGGTGTCGATCTGCTACGGCATGACCGAGACCTCCCCGGTCTCCCTCCAGACCCGGATGGACGACGACCTGGAACACCGCACCGGCACGGTCGGCCGCGTCCTCCCGCACATCGAGGCCAAGGTCGTCGACCCGGTGAGCGGAGTCACTCAACCACGGGGCACGGCAGGTGAGTTGTGCACCCGCGGCTACAGCGTGATGCTCGGCTACTGGGAGGAGCCGGAGAAGACCGCCGAGGCCGTCGACGCCGGGCGGTGGATGCACACCGGCGACCTGGCGGTCATGCGCGAGGACGGGTACGTCGAGATCGTCGGCCGTATCAAGGACATGATCATCCGGGGCGGCGAGAACATCTACCCGCGCGAGATCGAGGAGTTCCTGTACGCCCACCCGAAGATCGCCGACGTACAGGTGGTCGGGGTGCCGCACGAGCGGTACGGCGAGGAGGTCCTCGCCTGCGTCGTCCCGCGCGACGCGGCCGACCCGCTCACACTGGAGGAACTGCGCGGCTACTGCGAAGGCCGACTGGCCCACTACAAGGTCCCGAGCCGCCTCCAGATCCTCGGCTCCTTCCCCATGACCGTCTCCGGGAAGGTGCGCAAGATCGAGCTGCGGGAGCGGTACGCGGCCACGCCGCGCTGAGAGCCTGTGTCATATCCCCGGCCGGGCGCCCGCCGCCTGGCACGCACTCCCCCATTGCCTTAAGGGCGTGGGGGGACCCCCAGCCGCGTTGCCGAAAGGCCCTGGTAGCTCATCCCCCCGCGCGAACCGGCTTCGCTCGGCTCGCGCGGGGGCACCCCCATCGAGGACCTTCCGGCGCCTTGCGATCGCACGCTCCTCCACTCTCGGCTGCGCTCGAGCGGGGGGGACCCCCATGACGACGTGCGCTGATCCGACCGGGGATATGACACAGGCTCTGAACCCGACCGGTGTCGGTGTGCTGCGCCGGACCGGCCGTCAGGTGCGGCCGGTCCGGCGCGTCCGGCTTCCCGGGGACGAGCCGGCCGTCCCCTTCAGCCGCCCGTGGCGTCCAGCGCCGCCGCCGGCCCGTTCACCGGCTGCGGCACCCCGGCGGGGTCGAGGACGAACAGCGGGACGTCCAGCTCGTCGGCGCGGGCGCGGGCGTCGTCGGCGTACCCGGATAGGGAGAAGTAGACGCACTCGGCGGACTCCGCCATGGCCGTGAGCCACAGGCACTCCACATCCCGTACCGAGGCCGGACCCGCCGTCGGGTCCACCTGGGCCAGGATGCCGTGCGCGGCCAGGCCGATGCCGGCCGTGGTCCGCCGGCCGGCGCGGCGGACGTCCTGGTGGCCGAGCCCGCGCAGATACAGCGCGGCGGCGGTGACGGCATCGAGGGCGGTGCGGATCGGCACGGTCCGGCGGGCGTCGCTCCGTGACGCCGGGGTGCGGCCACCGCCGCCCCCGGCCGCCCGGTCGACGGGCACGCACAGCACCGTCCCGCACGGGCAGCCCAGTTCCGGGCGCGGCCACTGGCTCTCGTGCCCGCAGGCGGAGCAGCGCACGCCGATCCACTCCTCGTCCCAGGCGCGGTGGGTGACGGCTGTCGGCGTCCCGTGGGCGTCGAGCGGCGGGGTCACGGGGGCTCCGCAGACGCACGGGTACGACGGTGCCGTGTAGCGGTGCCGGTGCCCGCAGGCCGGACAGCGCACCGAGATGCTCTCGGACATGCCCCTCATCGTCCTCCTGGCACCCCCTGTCTGTCCGTCCCTTGACGGTCGTGCCCTTGACGGTCCTGGGCCACCCATCTACATTTCTTCCAGATAGTAGAAAATAACTTCCACATTGCGGAAGTCTCCGACGCGGGCGCGACGGGAGTGCGAATCCGACAGCCGAAGCAGGAGTACTCAATGGCTCGTATGACCGCTGCCCGCGCGGCAGCCGAGATCCTCAAGCGTGAGGGCGTCACCGACGCCTTCGGTGTCCCGGGCGCGGCGATCAACCCCTTCTACGCGGCCCTCAAGGCATCCGGCGGCATCAGCCACACCCTCGCCCGCCATGTCGAGGGCGCCTCGCACATGGCGGAGGGGTACACCCGGACCCACCCGGGCAACATCGGCGTCTGTGTCGGTACGTCCGGTCCCGCCGGCACCGACATGATCACCGGGCTCTACTCCGCCATCGGTGACTCCGTCCCGATCCTCTGCATCACCGGGCAGGCGCCCACCGCCGTGATCCACAAGGAGGACTTCCAGGCCGTCGACATCGCCTCCATCGCGAAGCCGGTCACGAAGATGGCCGTCACGGTGCTGGAGGCCGCGCAGGTCCCGGGCGTCTTCCAGCAGGCCTTCCACCTCATGCGCTCCGGCCGCCCCGGGCCCGTTCTCATCGACCTGCCGATCGACGTCCAGCTCACCGAGATCGAGTTCGACCCGGAGACGTACGAGCCGCTCCCCGTCTACAAGCCGGCCGCCTCCCGCGCCCAGGTCGAGAAGGCGATCGGGATGCTGAACGCGGCCGAGCGGCCCCTCATCGTCGCCGGCGGCGGTGTCATCAACGCCGACGCCTGTGAACTCCTGGTGGAATTCGCCGAGTTGACCGGCGTCCCGGTCGTCCCCACCCTCATGGGCTGGGGCGTCCTGCCCGACGACCACGACCTGAACGCCGGCATGGTCGGCCTGCAGACCTCGCACCGCTACGGCAACGCGACCTTCCTGGAGTCCGACTTCGTCCTCGGCATCGGCAACCGCTGGGCCAACCGCCACACCGGCAGGCTGGACGTCTACACGGCCGGCCGCACATTCGTCCACGTCGACATCGAGCCCACCCAGATCGGCAGGATCTTCGCCCCCGACTACGGCATCGCCTCCGACGCGAAGGCCGCGCTGGAGCTCTTCGTCGAGTCGGCACGGGAGTTGAAGGAGGCGGGCGCGCTGCCCGACCGGTCCGGCTGGGCCGCCGCCGCGCAGGACAAGAAGGCCCGCCTCCAGCGCCGTACGCACTTCGACGACATCCCGATCAAGCCGCAGCGCGTGTACGAGGAGATGAACAAGGCCTTCGGCCCCGAGACCCGGTACGTCTCCACGATCGGCCTCTCGCAGATCGCCGGCGCCCAGATGCTGCACGTCTACCGGCCGCGCCACTGGATCAACTGCGGCCAGGCGGGCCCCCTCGGCTGGACCGTCCCCGCCGCGCTCGGTGTCGCCAAGGCCGACCCGGAGGCGCAAGTGGTCGCGCTGTCCGGCGACTACGACTTCCAGTTCATGATCGAGGAACTGGCTGTCGGGGCCCAGCACCGGATCCCGTACGTCCATGTCCTGGTGAACAACTCCTACCTGGGCCTGATTCGCCAGGCCCAGCGGGCGTTCGACATCGACTTCCAGGTCAAGCTGGAGTTCGAGAACATCAACTCACCCGAACTGGGCGTCTACGGTGTCGACCACGTCAAGGTCGCCGAGGGCCTCGGCTGCGGGGCGATCCGGGTGACGGACCCGAACGAGCTGGGCGCCGCCTTCGAGCAGGCCAAGAAGCTCGCCGCCGAGCATCAGGTCCCGGTCGTCGTCGAGGCCATCCTCGAACGCGTCACCAACATCTCGATGTCCACGACCAACGACATCGGCAACGTGGTGGAGTTCGAGGAGATCGCGACGGAGCCGGGGCACGCGCCCACGTCGATCAGGACGCTGAAGGTCTGACACACCCGCCGCGGCCCCCACCGGCGCGGGGCGGCGGCGCGGGACCCATGCCGCAGCGGTGCGACCTCACACGAACTCCGCAGTCCCGTCGCACCGCTGCGCATGGTTCCCCCGTTCCCCCGTTCCCTTCCTCTTACCTTCCCGTCCCCCGTTGTTCCCCCCGTTCCCCCGTTCTCCCCTGTTCCCCCGCTCCCGAGGCCCGCCGCCCCCGTGCCGGCGGGCCTCGCTGTGCCGAGAATGTGCCCGCGCCCGGGGGGAGTTGAAGCCTCTTGCGCCGTGTTCAGAGCTTGATTTGAGGGTTCCGTAGACGGCGTACGTCCGATTGCGTACGCACGTGAGCGCCGGGTACGGACTGTCATCCGTACCCGGCGTCCGGGTCGTGCAGGTGGGGCGTTTGGGTGGGACCGCGGCGGATACGACGGCACCGGGGGCGCCTTCCCTCACGTCGAGAAGGGGCTCCGGGACCTTCACCACCGCACTGGCTCGCACAGCGCCGCGGTCCCCGTCAGGGGGCTGCTGGATTCCGGTCCGCGGCGGCGCCTGGGCGCGACGGGACAGGTGTCGGCGCCGCCGCGGACCGGAGTCTTGGTGGGGGTATGGACTTTGGGGTGCGGACGGATCAGAGGCGGGCGCCGGAGAGGCGCTCCACGGACCGCAGCAGCGCCGAGTGGTCCAGGCCGCCGTCGCCCTGGGTGCGGAGGGAGGCCACCAGCTGGGCCACCACGGCACCGGCGGGCAGCGCGGCGCCCACGGTCCGGGCCGCGTCCGTCACGATCCCCATGTCCTTGTGGTGCAGATCGATACGGAAGCCCGGCTTGAAGTCGCGGTTCAGGAAGTTGTCCTTCTTCCGCGTCAGTACGGTCGAGCCCGCGAGCCCGCCGCCCAGGACGTCGAGGGCTGCCTTGAGGTCGACGCCCGACTTCTCCAGGAAGACCACGGCCTCGGCGCACGCCTGGATGTTCACGGCGACGATCAGCTGGTTCGCGGCCTTCACGGTCTGGCCCGAGCCGTGCGGGCCGCACAGCACGATGGTCCTGCCGAGCGCCTCGAAGATCGGCTTCGCCGCGTCGAAGTCGGCCTGCTCACCACCGACCATGACGGACAGTACGGCCTCGACGGCGCCCGCCTCGCCGCCGGAGACGGGGGCGTCGAGGACCCGGATGCCCTTCTCCGCGGCCGCCTTCGCCAGGTCGACGGAGGTCTGCGGGGTGATCGACGACATGTCGATGAGGAGGGCGCCGGGCCTCACGTTCTCCAGGATGCCGTCCGGACCGTACGCGACGGCCTCGACCTGCGGAGAGGCGGGCACCATCGTGATGACGACGTCGGCGTCCCGCACGGCCTCGGCGAGGGAACCGGCCGCGGTTCCCCCGGCGGCGGCCAGGCGGTCCAGCTTCTCCTGTTCCAGGGTGTAGCCGGTGACGTCGTACCCGGCCTTGATCAGATTCTCGGACATGGGGGAGCCCATGATGCCGAGGCCTATCCAGGCGACCTTGGGAAGCGTTGTGCTGCTCATGTTGAGGGTGCCTCTCTAACCGCTGTGCTACGTCTGGGAGTTGCCCCTTAACGGGCGTCGGTGGGCAGCCACGCGAAGGTCTCGGCGCTCGGGCGGTCGCCCGGCTTGTACTCCAGGCCGACCCAGCCCTCGTAACCGGCCTTCCTCAGCCGGCCGAGGAGGTCCTCCAGTGGCAGCGTGCCCGTGCCGGGGGCGCCGCGGCCGGGGTTGTCGGCGATCTGGACGTGGCCGGTCCTGGCGGTGTACCGCTCGATGGCCGAGGGCAGGTCCTCGCCGTTCATGGACAGGTGGTAGAGGTCCATGAGGAACTTCGCGTTGCCGAGCCCGGTCGCCGCGTTGACCTTGTCGACGACCGCGATGGCGGCCTCGGCGGTCACCAGCGGGTAGAGCGGTGACTCCGGCTTGTTGAGGGTCTCGATCAGGAGGACGGCACCGATGCGGTCGGCGGCGCTGGCCGCCAACACCAGGTTCTCCAGGGCGAGTTCGTCCTGCACGGCCGGGGCCACGCCGTCGACGCGGTTGCCGTACAGGGCGTTGAGGGCCTTGCAGCCCAGCGACTGGGCGAAGTCCGCCGCCACGTCGATGTTGGCGCGGAACCTCGCCGACTCCTCGCCGGGGATCGACAGGGCGCCCCGGTCCGGGCCGGGGAGCTGTCCGGCGTAGAAGTTCAGGCCCGTGAGGCGAACACCCGCGTCCTCGATCGCGCTCTTCAGGGCGTCGAGCTCGGACCGGTCGGGCGTGGGGGAGCCGACCCAGGGCCACCACAGCTCGACCGCGGTGAAGCCGACGGCGCGGGCTGCCGCGGGGCGCTCCAGGAGCGGGAGTTCCGTGAAGAGGATCGACAGGTTGACGCTGAAGCGCTGCTCTGCGGCGGTGCCCCATTCAAGACCTGGCATGCGACCGGCGCTCCCTTCCGTGGCCGTAGTCCCTGATATTTCGTATTGCGGAATTTCTTTTCTGCTTAATGGAAGGCTGCCGCCAGGTGCCGCGCCTTGTCAAGGGGGGAGGCTGTGCCCGTGCGTGGATCGCGGGTTTCCGGTCGGGATCGGCCGTTCCGTCTTACGAAAGGCTTACGCGGCCGTGTCGGGCCGCCTCGCGCACCTACGCTCGCGGCGTGCCCATCATTCGAAGGACCGTCCTCGTCACCGCCGCGCCCCTCCTCCTGGCCGTGGCGGGCATCGTGCACCCCAGGGGACTGTCCAGATCGACGGCCATGGACTGGGCGCACCTGCACATCGTGCTGCTGCCGCTCTTTCCACTGCTCACCATCGGCCTGCTCATGCCCCTGTGGCGCCGGCCCCGGGCCGACCTCGCGGGCTTCGCCACCGTCGTCGCCTGGGTGAGCGCCTTCGTCTACGCGGCCTTCTACACGGGGCTCGACGCGGTCGCCGGTATCGCTGCCGGAACCGCGGTCGAGCACGCCGCCGAAGGGACGAGCCTGGCGGTGCTCAAACGCCCCCTCTACGACACGGGCGAGGCGCTCGGGGAGGTCGGGGTGTACGCCCTCCTCTGTGCCGTCGTGGCCACCGCGGTCGCACTGTTCCCCCGGCGCGGCGTCCGGGTCCTTCCCGGCGCGGTGGTGCTGCTCGCGGCCGGCTGGTCCTTCATCGACAGCCACATCTTCTGGCCGCGCGGGGTGTGGACGATGCTCGGCTTCGCCCTGGGGTTCGCTCTGCTGACTTGGGGAGCCGGGCGGAGCGAAGCCCGGGGCGGGGTTCGCTGACGGCGCGCTGAGCCCCCTCCGGCCGGGCACTCCAGGCGCCTCAAGGCGTTCATGTCTGTGAATATCGATCAAGTACACGTCTATTGACGTGCCCGCGGCGAGCGCCTAATTTCCGGAGAAAGCGCTTTCCCTCAGTCGGATGCGATACCTGGTTCATCTGACATATTCACATGGCTGAACCGGCCGCATCGTCGCACCTTGAGCCGCAACAGAAAAGGGGTCAGCCCATACGTGCTGCCATCGGCGCCGAGCCAGGTCTTCCCCGCGCCGACTGGCGGTCCCGTGGCCCCTTGCACGAACCCCTGGTCGGACGAACCACACCTGGAGACGAACGATGCAACCGAGACCCGTCATCGCGTGTGTCGGCCTACTGGCCGGTACGCTCGTCGCACTGTCCGGCACCACGGCGCTGGCCGCCTCCACCCGGTACGAGGCCGAGAGCTCCCCGACCGTCTGCACCGGCACCATCGACTCCAACTGGGCCGGCTACTCGGGCAGCGGATTCTGCAACGGCACCAACGCGGTCGGCGCCTACGCGCAGTTCACCGTGAACGCTTCCGCCTCGGGCACCGCGACACTGACGGTCCGCTTCGCCAACGGAACCACCGCCGCACGGCCCGCGGACGTCACGGTGAACGGCTCGACCGCCGCGTCGGCGTCGTTCGAGTCCACCGGCGCCTGGGACACATGGGCGACGAAGACGCTCACGGTGCCGGTGAACTCGGGCAGCAACACCATCCGGCTCAGCCCCACCACCTCCGCCGGCCTGCCCAACATCGACTACCTCGACGTGGAGACGGGCGACACCCCGTCTCCGACGGGCCCCGCGCTGTACGTGGCGCCGAACGGCACCGACAGCGCGGCCGGAACGGAGTCGGCCCCGACGACGCTCACCTCGGCGATCAGCCGTATCACTCCCGGCGGGACGATCTACATGCGCGGCGGCACCTACCGCTACTCGCAGACGGTCACCATCCCGGCGGGCAACAACGGCACCTCCGGCGACCGCACGGAACTGTCCGCCTACCCGGGCGAGACCCCGGTGCTGAACTTCTCGGCCCAGAGCGAGAGTTCGTCGAACCGCGGGCTCGCCGTCAACGGGTCGTACTGGCACGTCAAGGGCATCGTCGTCGAACGCGCCGGTGACAACGGGATCTTCGTCGGCGGCAGCAACAACATCTTCGAGCGCACGGTGACGCGCTTCAACCGTGACACCGGGCTGCAGCTCTCGCGGATGTCCTCCAGCATCCCCAGCAGCCAGTGGCCGTCCAACAACCTCATTCTGAGCGCGGAGTCGCACGACAACGCCGACTCCGACGGCGAGGACGCCGACGGCTTCGCCGCGAAGCTCACCTCCGGCACCGGGAACGTCTTCCGCTACGCCGTGGCCCACAACAACATCGACGACGGCTGGGACCTCTACACCAAGACCGACACCGGACCCATCGGCGCGGTGACCATCGAGGACTCCCTCGCCTACGAGAACGGCACCCTCAGCGACGGCTCCCAGGCCGGCAACGGTGACCGCAACGGCTACAAGCTCGGCGGCGAGGACATCGGGGTCAACCACGTCATCCGGCGCAACATCGCCTACGACAACGGCAAGCACGGGTTCACCTACAACAGGAACCTCGGCACGATGACGGTGTCGGGCAACGTCAGCATCGACAGCGCCCAGCGCAACTTCAACTTCGACGGCGGCACCTCGGTGTTCCGGGACAACACCTCGTGCCGCAGCGGCAGCGGGACGAACGACAGGATCATCGGCAACTCGGACAGCTCCAACCAGTTCTGGTCCGGCTCGAACGGGTCCCGGTGTTCCTCGTACGCCGGTGCCCTGCGCTGGTCCTTCGCCGCGGACGGCCGCCTCGTCGTGACCTTCGGGTCGTGACCCTCGGCGGCAGTCAGGTGGCGCCGTAACCGCCCCCGGGGCGTCGCCCGGTCGCTCGCGTCGGCCGGTCCGTCCGGTCCGTCCGGATGGGCCGGACGGACCGCAGCCGCGTGTCAGACCGCCGGGCCCGTCGGCAGTGGCTGTTCGGTCCAGATGATCTTGCCGTTGGAGGTGTAGCGGGTACCCCAGCGCTCGGTGAGCTGGGCGACGAGGAAGAGGCCGCGTCCGCCCTCGTCCTCGTTCCTGGCGCGGCGCAGCCGGGGAGAGGTGCTGCTGCCATCGGCGACCTCGCAGATGAGGGCGCGGTCGCGGACCAGCCGCAGCTGGACCGGGCCGGTCGCGTGGCGGATGGCGTTGGTGACCAGTTCACTGGCGACGAGTTCGGTGGTGAAGGCCAGTTCGTCGAGGTCCCAGGTGGCGAGTTGGTCGGTGACCGCGGCGCGGGAGCGGGAGACGGCCGCCGGGTCGCTGGGCACGTCCCACTGGGCGACCTGGTCGGGCCCCAGGGCGTGCGTACGGGCGACGAGCAGAGCGACGTCGTCGCTCGGCTGGGCCGGGAGCAGCGCGTCGAGGACGGCCTCGCAGGTGTCTTCCGGCGCCCGGTCGGCGCGGGCCAGGACGGTACGGAGCTTGTCCAGGCCGTGGTCGATGTCCCGGTGCCGGTCCTCGATCAGTCCGTTGGTGTAGAGCACCAGTTGGCTGCCCTCGGCCAGTTCCAGCTCGACCGTCTCGAAGGGCATTCCGCCGAGCCCGAGCGGCGGCCCCGACGGCAGATCGACGAAGCGCACGCTCCCGTCGGGTCCGACGACCGCGGGGGAGGGGTGCCCGGCGCGGGTGAGGGCGCAGCGCCGGGACACCGGATCGTAGACGGCGTACAGACAGGTGGCTCCGACGATCGCGGAGTCCGGGTCGTTCTCCGCCTCCGCCGCCCAGCCCTCGCCCCGGTCGAGCCGTCCGACCAGGTCGTCGAGGTGGGTGAGAAGCTCGTCCGGCGGCAGGTCCAGGGAGCAGAAGTTGTGTACGGCGGTGCGCAGCCGGCCCATGGTGGCGGCGGCGTGCAGACCGTGGCCGACCACGTCGCCGACCACCAGTGCCACCCGGCCGCCGGACAGCGGGATGACGTCGAACCAGTCGCCGCCCACCTCGGCCTGCGCGGGCAGATAGCGGTAGGCGAGCTCGACGGCGCTCTGCTCGGGCCGTCCGCGGGGCAGCAGGCTGCGTTGCAGGGCGAGGGCGGTGTTGTGCTCGCGGGTGTAGCGGCGGGCGTTGTCGACGCAGATCGCCGCGCGGCCGACCAGCTCCTGAGCCAGGGACAGATCGTCGTCCTCGAACGGGGCGGGCCGCTCGGACCGGTAGAAGCTCACCACACCGAGGGTCACTCCCCGGGCTCGCAGCGGCACCGTGATCAGGGAGTGGATGCCCGCCGCCAGCACCTGCCCGACCCGCGCCGGATCCTGGGCGCTCCAGCCGCCGGCCTCGGCCAGTACGGGTTCGAGCACCGACTGCCCGCTCTCCAGGCTGCGGGCCTGCGGCGTGGACGGGACGAACCGGACCGGGTCGCCGACCTCGTACAGCGAGGACTTCTCGTGCACCGCGCCCAGGGCGACCCGGCGCAGCGGGGCGCCCGCGCCGAGCGGCCCCGGCTCGTCGCCGCGCAGCACGCAGTCGGGCAGGTCCACGGCTGCGAAGTCGGCGAACCGGGGCACGGTCACCTCCGCCAGTTCCTCGGCGGTACGGGTGACGTCCAGGGTGGTCCCGACGCGGACACCGGCGTCGTGCAGCAACTCCAGGCGCCTGCGGGCCAGTACGGCCAGTCGGCCGACGCCGGGCTCGCCGACGAGCAGCAGCCAGCCGTGGGCGGCTCCGGAGTCGGTGCCGTTCCCGTCGGCCGTGTTCGTGGTGGGCACGATTGCCGTGGTCGTGGGGGAGTGCGGCGGTGCGACAGCGCGCAGGGCCACGGCGGGCCGTACCGCCGTGGTCGCCGGAGTCTCGCCGTGCGCGGCCGGTGCCGTGAGTTCGGTATGGCGCAGATGCGGTCCGCCGAGGACACGGGCCTCGATGACCACGCCGGTCTCGCCCGCCGCCCCCATGACCGGGCGACGCAGCAGGATCGCCGTGCGGCCGCCGGAGAGGGCCACTTCGTCGAAGGTGCGCCGCGGTGAGGCGATGAGTTCCTCGGCCTTCTCCCGCAGCAACGCCAGATCGATCCGGCCGAGGGTGTCGCCGTTGTGGGCGGCCCCGAGTCCCCGGGGTGCGTGCTCGGGCTGTCGCGGCCACGCGCCGTGGAAGGCCCGCCGGTACGCGGTGAGCAGCGCCCTCTCCCGTTGCGCGGCCTGCTCCAGCAGCCGGGCCTCGATGTCGCCGGCGGCCTCGCGCACCAGCCGCAGCATGGCGGGGTCGCCGTCGTCGCGCAGGCACGTCAGGTCGAGGACCGCCTCGATGCGCCCGCTGAGCGGGTTTCTGACGGGGGCTCCGGCGCAGGTGAACGGAGACAGGCAGTCGGCGAAGTGCTCACGGCCGGCGACGTAGACGGGCCGGCGTCCTGCCAGTGCGGTGCCCACGCCATTGGTGCCCGCGACCGCTTCGGAGGCGCAGAAGCCGGGGGCGAAGTTCACCTCGTCGAGGTGTGCGCGCAGCTGCCGGTCGCCGCCGTGCCGCTGGACCATGCGGGCCCGTCCGTCGCAGAGCACGACGCTCATGCTCACGTTCGCGAGCGACGTGGTCAGCTGCTCCAGCACCGGTTCGGCCGCGCGGAGGAGCGGGTCCCCGATGGCGGGGTCCGGCTCATAGGGGACCAGCAACCGGTGCGGCTCGACGCCCGCGGACCGGCAACGCCTCCAGGACTCGAGCACCGAGTCCCGGACGTCCGAGTCGACCCGCGCACCGGAGAGAAAACGCTCATGGGCATCGACAAGCCCGCCGATGTCGTCCCACGCGACGGACAACCGGATCACTTCCCTCACTTGGAGGGGCCCCGTTGCGTTCCGCCGCTCGGCTCACCCCCGGGGAGACCTCCAAGCGCTTCAACCCTAGACCCATTGTGGTGTAAATCACAATATCGACCCCATGTGGCCGTCCGGGTGACGGCTCCCGGCGCGAAGCGGGAGCGGCCCTCCGTCCGTTAGAGTCGCTGCCGGGCGGAGGAACCGGCTCCGTCGCCGGGTAAGGGTGCAGGTCAGGCCGTTGTTGGGGGCATAATGCGATTGCGGGTGGAGTTCACCACCGAACCCTTCGACCTCGACGAGGCGCCCCCGCACGCGCTGGTCGCCCGTGAGGTCGTCGAGGCCGCCGATCTGGACGCCGTGGACGTCGGCCCGTTCGGCAACACCGCCGAGGGGCGCTCCGACGCGGTGCTCACCGCGGTCGACGCCCTGCTGCGCAAGGCTCTGGAGGCGGGTGCCACCCGGATCTCGCTCCAGGTCAACGTGATCGGGGAGGCGGACCGGTGACCGGCGCGGGGGATGAGCCCTTCGTCGCGGCCGTCAAGCCCCTGGTCGACGCCATGGGCGCGGTCATACTCCCGCCGGACGAGGCCGGCCCCGACGATGTGGTGCTCTCCTGGGAGGGCGCCGACGTCGTCGCCGTACGCCTGCCACAGCTCGCCGACTCGCTGGACCGCATCCTGGTCGCCATGGAGCGCAAGAAGGGCAAACCGCTGGCCGACCTCGACCGCAGGGCCAAGCAGGAGGTCGTACGGGTACTCGAAGCGCGCGGCGCCTTCTCCGTGCGCCATGGCGTGGAGACCGTCGCGAGTGCGCTCGGGGTGAGCCGCTTCACGGTCTACAACTATCTGAACCGTGAGAAGGGGTCCTGACCAGGGCCGTTCCCTTACGATCGCCCGGCCGCCGCCCGACCCTCGGGAGGCGGCCTTCGTTGTTCTCCGGCCTGCCGTGTCACCCGGAATTTTCAACAAACTGTTGACGGGTCGTCGTCGGAAGGCGTTAGCTGTCCGAAGTCCGTCCAGCAACAAGGCCACTACGGCCGACACGGCCACGGAGGCTCCCGTGACTTCGAGTACGACCCCTGGCGGCCTCGCCCGGTTCAACGTCCTGGAGGAGCGGGCGGCCGCCGCGGCGCTCCATGAGGCGTGCGCCTCGGCGGAATGGGGACGCAGGCTGCTCGCGGAGCGGCCGTACGCCACCATCGACGACCTCCTCGCCGCGAGTGACGCCGCCATGGCGGAGCTGACCGCCGCGGACCTGGCGGAGGCGATGGCCGGGCACCCGCCGATCGGCCGCCCGAAGCCCGGGGACCCGGCCTCGGCCCGCGAGCAGCGCGGTATGGCCGGCGCCTCCGAGGAACTCAGGGCGGAGATGCTCGAACTGAACCTGGCGTACCAGGAGAGGTTCGGTCACGTCTTCCTGATCTGCGCCACCGGCCGCACCGGCGCGCAGATGCGCGACGCGGTCAGGGAACGGATCGGTAACGCGCCGGAGCGGGAGCGGGAGATCGTCCGCATCGAACTGGGCAAGATCAACCGCATCCGGCTGACCCGACTCGTCGAAGAGGACGCACCAGTATGAGCACCAGCACCACGGCCTCGGTGTCCACGCACATCCTGGACACCAGCATCGGCCGCCCTGCCCAGGGCGTCGCCGTCCACCTCGCCGCCCGCAGTGGCCGCGACGCGGACTGGCAGGCGCTCGGCGGCTCCGCGACCGACGCCGACGGCCGGTGCAAGGGCCTCCCGGCCCTGCCGGAAGGGACGACCCACGTACGGCTCGACTTCGCGGTCGAGGCGTACTTCGAGAAGAAGCAAGCCGATGCACAGCAGGACGCCCCCGCGAATCGGGACAGCGGCCCTGGGGTGTTCTTCCCGGAGGTGGCGATCACGTTCGCCGTCGTGCCGGGCGAGCATTACCACGTACCGCTGCTGCTCAACCCGTTCGGCTACTCCGTATACCGAGGGAGCTAGCACATGCCCATCCTGGGACAGAACCAGTACGGCAAGGCCGAGAACCGAGTCGTACGCGTCACGCGGGACGGCGCCACCCACCACATCAAGGACCTCAACGTCTCCGTGTCGCTGAGCGGCGACATGGAGGAGGTCCACTACTCCGGCTCGAACGCGAACGTCCTGCCGACGGACACCACCAAGAACACCGTGTACGCCTTCGCCAAGGAGCACGGCATCGAGTCCGCCGAGCAGTTCGGCATCCACCTCGCCCGCCACTTCGTCACCTCGCAGCCCGCGATCCACCGGGCCCGCATCAGCGTCGAGGAGTACGCCTGGGAGCGGATCGAGCACACCAAGGAGGGCGCGCACTCCTTTGCCCGCAAGGGCCAGGAGACCCGGCTCGCGCAGATCACCTACGACGGTTCCTCGTGGGAGGTGGTCTCCGGCCTCAAGGACCTCACCGTCATGAACTCCACCGACTCGGAGTTCGGGGGCTACGTCAAGGACAAGTACACGACCCTTCCCGAGGCGTACGACCGCGTCCTGGCCACCGAGGTCTCCGCCCGCTGGCGCTTCAACTGGTCCGACGACCAGCGGGAGACGCCCGACTGGGAGGAGTCCTACGAACAGACGAAGAAGCACCTGCTCCAGGCCTTCGCCGAGACGTACTCGCTGTCGTTGCAGCAGACGCTCTACCAGATGGGCGCGCGGATCATCGACAACCGCGGTGAGATCGACGAGGTCCGCTTCTCGCTCCCGAACAAGCATCACTTCCTCGTGGACCTGGGGCCGTTCGAGCTGAAGAACAACAACGAGGTGTATCTCGCCGCCGACCGGCCGTACGGCCTGATCGAGGCCACCGTCCTGCGGGAAGGCTGCGAGGCGAAGATCCCGGTGGACCTCACCAACCTGTGACGCGGACCCGGATGAGTACACGGAAAGTAGGGGACGAACGATGACTCAGCGCATCGTCATCGAGAACTGCGCGATCGCGACCGTGGACGCGGACGACACCGAGTACGCCTCGGGACACGTGATCGTGGCGGACAACCGGATCGAGTCGCTCGGCGCGGGCAGGGCCCCCGAGGGCCTGGAGAACGTGGTCCGCCGCATCGACGCCACCGGCCACCTCGTGACCCCCGGCCTGGTCAACACCCACCACCACTTCTACCAGTGGATCACCCGGGGCCTCGCCACCGACCACAACCTCTTCAACTGGCTCGTCGCGCTCTACCCGACCTGGGCGCGCATCGACGAGCGGATGACGTACGCGGCCGCGCAGGGGTCCCTCGCGATGCTGGCCCGCGGCGGTGTCACCACCGCGATGGACCACCACTACGTCTTCCCGCACGGCTCCGGCGACCTGTCGGGCTCCATCATCCGGGCCGCCCGCGAGACGGGCGTCCGCTTCACCCTCGCCCGCGGTTCGATGGACCGCAGCGAGAAGGACGGCGGTCTGCCGCCGGACTTCGCCGTCGAGACCCTCGAAGGCGCGCTCGCCGCGACCGAGGAGACCGTCAAGCGGCACCACGACACCTCCTTCGACGCGATGACCCAGGTCGCCGTCGCCCCCTGCTCGCCCTTCTCCGTCTCCACCGAACTGCTCCGGGAGGGCGCCGAACTGGCCCGCCGCCTCGGTGTACGGCTGCACACCCACGGCTCGGAGACGGTCGAGGAGGAGAAGTTCTGCCACGAGCTGTTCGGCATGGGCCCGACCGACTACTTCGAGTCGACGGGCTGGCTCGGCGAGGACGTGTGGATGGCGCACTGCGTCCACATGAACGACTCCGACATCGACGCCTTCGCCCGTACGAAGACGGGGGTCGCCCACTGCCCGTCCTCCAACGCCCGCCTCGCGGCCGGCATCGCCCGCGTCCCCGACATGCTCGCGGCCGGCGTCCCGGTCGGCCTCGGCGTCGACGGCACGGCGTCGAACGAGTCGGGCGAACTCCACACCGAGTTGCGCAACGCGCTGCTGATCAACCGGCTCGGGGCACACCGCGAGGCCGCCCTGAACGCCCGCCAGGCGCTGCGCCTGGGCACCTACGGCGGCGCCCGGGTCCTGGGCCGCGCCACGCAGATCGGTTCCCTGGAGCCGGGCAAGCTGGCCGACCTGGTCCTGTGGAGGATGGACACCCTGGCCCACGCGTCCATCGCCGACCCGGTGACCGCCCTGGTCTTCGGCGCCGCCGCCCCGGTCACCCTCTCGCTCGTGGGCGGCCGGCCCGTCGTCGAGAACGGCTGCCTCCTGCACGTGGACGAGGACGCCGTCGCCCGCTCCACCCGCGAGGAGGCCCGGCGGCTGGCGGAGATCGCCGCGCGGGGCTGAGAGCCTGTGTCATGTCCCCGGCCGGGCGCCCGCCGTCTGGCACGCACTCCCCCACTGCCTTAAGGGCGTGGGGGGACCCCCAGCCGCGTTGCCGAAAGGTCCTGGTGGCTCCTCCCCCACGCTCGAACCGGCTTCGCTCGGCTCGCGCGGGGGCACCCCCATCGAGGACCTTCCGGCGCCTTGCGATCGCACGCTCCCCCACTCTCGGCTGCGCTCGAGCGGGGGGACCCCCATGAAGACGTGCGCTGATCCGGCCGGGGAGATGACACAGGCTCTGAGCGGCCCGAGAACTCCGGCCGGGAGGGACGGCTCCCGGCCGGTGTCCGTGGACCCGAGCGGCGCCCACGGCGGCCGGGTCCGGGGCGCGCACTCTGATGCGCGTCCCGGAACGGTCTGCTCACGTGCTCTTACGCGAGGAGCCGGTCTCTCACCTGGACCGCGACGGTGTACGTGTCCCCGGCCGGCCGGGTCGCGAGCCTGCCCGGATCACGGATCCAGTGGTCCTCCACGGCGAACCAGTCGATCTCCTCCGGCTGCCGTCCCTCCCGCATCGCGGCCCGCAGCTCCGTGAAGTACGCCGACCAGCGCAGCCGGTACAGCCCGCCCACCAGCCCCGCCCACTCGCGGTTGGCGTAGTCCCGCAGCCCGGCGTCCGCGCCCTCGCGGGTGCCCCACACGGTGAGCAGGGAGAGGCTGTCGTACGCGAGCCGCTCCCGCTCGGCCTCGGTCGCGCCCCACGCCCGGGCATCGGCGACCCAACGGCCCAGCAGATGGCGGGAGTCGGTGGCCAGGAGCCGGTCCAGGAGGTCCATCAGGGACAGCCAGGTCCCGGTCAGCTCGTCGAAGCGGGCGGCATCCCCGTCGTCGTACGCCTCCTTGATCCGGGGGAGCAGGACGCGGCTCCGGTTGGAGAGCGTCTGGCGGGCCACGTCGAGGAGGTCGCGGCGGTAGGCGGAGGAGGTGCGCAACTCCCGCCGGACCCGGAGCAGTTCGCCGAGCGCCGGCTCGAAGGCGGCGGCGTCGTACCGGAGTTGCGGCGGAGACCAGCGACCCGCTCGTACGGCGTCCAGGGCGGGGCGTGCCCCGAACAGACCGTCCGCGCCCTCGCTCCACCGGTCGGCGCGGGTGGTGCCGTACGCGGTGCGGCGCAGGATGTCCCAGGCGGCCTCGGCATGCGGGTCGCGGGCACCGTACCGGGCGTGCGCCCACTCGGTGAACCACTGCTTCAGGTCCAACTCGCCTTCCCGCCAGGCAAGTTCGGAGAACAGTGCGAAGGCGGCCGGATTGTTGTCCGCGGCCTCCGGCATGAGGGCGATGCCGCGCAGGGTGCTGCCCGGCTTGGTGCGCCACTTCTCGTACAGCTCGGCCCAGTCGGGGGTGTTGGCGCCGAGCGCGGTGTGGCCGCCGAAGTTCCAGATGGAGCCGAAGGCGTACGGGGTGTCACCCCAGTCGGCCTCGCGGTCGGTCACCGTCGGGAAACGGTCGGACAGGCCGTCGACGACGAGCATGTGCCGCTGGTCGACGGCGTCGACGATCGCCCGCGGCGGATTGCGCTGCCAGCCGAGGATCACCCAGACGGCACCGGGGTGCGCCTCCCGCAACGCTCTCTCGACGCCCTTCGCCGCGTCACCGACCGGTACGTCACCGGGGTCGCCGCCCTCGTGCAGGAGGTCCATCTTGTAGCGGGTCGACGCGCCGCCGAACATCTCGTCCTGCACGCGGTAGAAAGCGGCGGCGACCTGCGCGAAGTGGTCCGTGCGCGGGTCCAGCCAGTCGGGGCGCGGGAAGCCCATCCATGTGCCCTGCGGGATCGTACGGGCGCCCGGACGGCGCTCGGCGAAACCGGGCGGGACCGTCCCGAAGTAGCCGGGCAGGACAGGGGTCATGCCCAGCTCGCGCACGCGGTCGGTGATACGGCGGCCGAGGGCGGCGCGCGCGTCGAGGAGCTGACGGGAGACGGGGTGGGGGAAGGCCGACAGGTTCTGCAGCAGCCACCACGGCTGGTGCGCGGGCCCCGGAATCCACGCCCTGAGCTCCTCGTCGCCGTACCCGAACTCCTGGAAGACGCGGTGGTAGAGCGCGTCGGCGCCGGTGTAGACGAGGATCTCGTTGTAGCCGTGCAGCGCCAGGACGTCGAGCTCGCGCTCCCAGTACGTCCAGTCCAGGTACGCGCCCGTGTAGCCGTCGTTGGTGTCGTTGAGGGCGAAGCGGTGCGGGACGTTGGCGCGGCGGGTGACGGTGCCGCCGAGGCCCGGGAGGTCGCGGGGGAGGGCGGTCTGCTCGCCGGCCCAGTTGATGTCGGCGTGCGCGATGTGCCTCAAGTACCAGTTGAGGCCGGTGAGTTGGGTGGCCGGCGTGCCGCCGGTGACGGTGACGCGGCCGGGGCGGCCCGAGACCCGGAACGTGTCGCGCCCGCCGTCCGTGCGGAACGTGATCTGCCGCCAGTGGCGCGGGAGCAGCCGCCGGGCCGCCGCCGTCGCTGCGGACTTCCCGCCGGGCGCGGCGTCCGCCGGGGTCGCCCCCGCCGATGTGCAGGCGACGGCGGCTCCGGCCGAACCGGCGGCGAGGGCGGTCAGGAGGACGCGGCGGGCGAGCGGCATGGTGTCTCCGTCTGCGGGTGGGGGAACGCCGTGGGGAGAAATACCCGCCGAAACGTCACCTCCGCACGGACTCGGAGCCACGAGGGGGAGAACCCGCCATGAACGTGAGGGTGCGTACTGCCTGGTCGCTGCTCTCGGCGGGGTATCGGTGCCCCGGCAGGCGGGTGACCGTCGCGAAGACCGCGAGAGCCACCAGACTTCCTACGGTGTAGGTGGCGAACTCGCTCCGGAGGGAGTCCTCGGAGCCGGTCAGCCCGTCAGGAGTGAGCCGGATCGTGGCCCACCCGGCCGCGAGACCGAGCACGGCGGCCGGCCAGCGGTGTCGGACGCCTTCGATCACGCCGTCGAGCACGCCGATCTGCGCGGCGACCAGCATCATCAGCGGACCCGCTTCCCAGCCGAGCGCCGGACCCCCGGCCCCCACGATCAGGAAGGCCGGCCAGAACGGCAGCAAGGGTCCCGTCGGCGCGGGGCTTCGCGGTGTGTCTCGCGGAAGCCGGAAGAACCTGCGCAGGCCTTCGGCGAAACCGTGTTCCTTTTCGCCGGACATCACACCGGCCCTCGCCCCGTCGGCCCGTGAGCCGCCGTATGGATGACGCACCAGCCACGATCGAGGTTGCACGGCGGCCCCGGGCCCGACGTGTGCCGGGTGCCCGGGGCGTGCCGGGTGCCCGGGGCGTGCGGTGCGGACCCGCGCGCGGTGGGCGCGGGATCACCGGGATCACACGGAGGCGCTCGGCGCCGCGTGTGCGGGGTCCTTCTCCGGAGCCTGTTCCGGGGCTTTCTCCGAGGCCTGCTCCGGCGCGGGGGCTGCGGCGGAGGCTCCGCGGCGCCCCGGCCGGAGCACCGTCGCCGCCAGCCCCAGGCCCGCCGCCGCGATCCCCGTGGCGACGGTGAACGCGAGCCGGTAGCCGTCGGCGGTGGCGGGGACGAGGGCGGAGCCCGAGTCGAGCAGGCCGTCCGTGCGGCTCGCCGCCAGGGTGGTCAGGACGGCGAGGCCCAGCGAACCGCCGACCACCTGGGTGGTGTTGAACAGGCCGGACGCCAGCCCCGCGTCCTCTTCCCGTGCCCCCGACATGGCCAGCCCCGTCACGGCGGGCATCGCGGCGGCGAAACCGGCGGCGAGGAGAAGCATCGGGGGCAGGACGTCCCCGACGTACGAACCCTCGACCGGCAGGCGGCTCAGCAGCGCCATGCCGACCGTGATGAGCACGAGCCCGGCGAGCAGCACCCGGTACGGGCCGAAGCGGGCGATGGTCCGGGCGGACAGGCCCAGCATCAGCACACCGATGGCGATCGGGGCGGGCAGGAACGCCGTGCCCGTGAGCAACTCGCCGTACCCCAGGACACGTTGGAGGTAGAGCGCCCCGATGTACTGGAAGCCGAACATGCCCGCGACCATCAGGATCTGGACGCCGTTCGCGCCGGTCAGCGTCCGGGAGTGGAAGAGGCGGAGGCGCAGCAGGGGGCGCGCGGTGCGGGCCTGGCGCAGGGTGAACGCCACGAAGAGCGCGAGCGCCACGACGGCCAGGGCGAGCGTTCCGCCGATCCCGCGCTCGCCGGCGCCGACGATGGCGTACACGGTGAGCATCAGCGCGCCGGTCACCAGGGCGGCGCCCGGGTAGTCGGCACCCTTGCCGAGCCCGGCGCCCTGGTCCGGGGTGAGGATCTTCAGCGCGGCCAGCCAGGCCACCAGTCCGATCGGCAGGTTGATCAGGAAGATCCAGTGCCAGTTCAGGGCTTCGGTCAGCGCCCCGCCGAGGAATGTGCCGAGGGCCCCGCCCGCCGCGCCCACCGCGCTGAACACCGCGATGGCGCGGGCCTGTTCACGCGGCTCGGGGAAGAGGGCGACCAGCATGCCGAGCACCACGGCCGAGGTCATCGCCCCGCCCACCCCCTGCAGGGCCCGGGCCGCGATCAGCGTCCCCTGGCCGGTGGCGACACCGCAGAGCACCGATGCCACGGTGAACACCGCCAGCCCGGCGGTGAACATCCGCTTCCGCCCCACCAGGTCACCGAGGCGCCCGGCCAGCAGGAGCAGCCCGCCGAAGGGGATCAGGTACGCGTTCACCACCCACGCCAGGCCCGGCGCCGAGAAGCCGAGGTCGTTCTGGATCGCGGGCATGGCCACGGTGACGATGTTGCCGTCCAGGATCGTCATCAACGTACCGGCGCACAGGACGACGAGGGCCGCCCAGCGGGAGTACGTTCGGCGGGACGACAACGCGGATGACAACGAACGGGACTTGACCCGGACCGGCACGGACATGGCTCCACGGCCTCCACAATCTCCATAGGTGCACGACTTGTAACGGGGTACATCGTGGGTGACCATGGAGGTCGGCATAAGGAGGCACTTCAATGTCCCAGGGAAACACCGGTGTTACCTCGCAGGTCGTGAACGCGCAGGCGTGCCCGGTCCGTGAAGTTCTTGACAGGGTCGCGGGCAAGTGGAGCGTGCTGATCATCGTGGCCGCCGCCCACGGCCCCATCCGCTTCACCGAGTTGGAGCGCAGCATCGAGGGCATCAGTCGCCGCATGCTCACGCTGACCCTGCGCAACCTGGAGCGCGACGGACTCGTCACACGCACCGTGCACCCGACGGTGCCGCCGAAGGTCGAGTACGAACTCACGCCTGTGGCCCAGGAGTTGCACGAGACCCTGCTGAAGCTCACGGGCTGGGCGGAACGGCACCGTGTGACGATCGCCGAGTCGCGCGCCGCGTACGACGCCGTACACCGGCCCGAGCTGGTGGACGCCTGACGGCTCCCGGGCGGCGTAACGGCTCCTGGACGGGGCCGAGATATGGGGCCGCCCGCGTACCCGCCGAGCGCCGCCGCGGTTGTCAGAGGCCGAACAGCGCCGGATCCGAGGCGAGTGCGCGGAAGTACTCGCGGGGGTCCGCGACCAGCTTGCGCGCCTTGAGGTCCATGAGCCCGCCGACCACCGTGATCTCGGCGGCCACCGTGCCGTCGGACTTGCGTATCGACTGCTCCATCCGGAACGTCTTGCCCTCGCCCCACGCGAAGGAGCACGTCACCTCGGTCTCGTCGCCCGCGCGCAGCTCCCGCCGGTACCGGATGGTCTGCTCCAGCACCACCGGGCCCACGCCCTTGGCCAGCAGCACGTCCGGACTGACGCCGGTGTGCTGCAGCAGCGACCAGCGGGCGTGCTCCGCGTACTGCAGATAGACGCTCTGGTTGAGGTGCCCCAGGACGTCGGTCTCGTATCCGCGGACGGTCACTTTGACGGAGTACGGCTCGGTCACGAAGTTCCCTTCTTCGGCCTTCGGCGGTCAGGGCCGTGCGATCCGCTGGACGAGATCGTGGCCCGTGTCAACCCCTCGTACGGTAAGCCCTTTCGGGCCGGTGCTCGACCGCCCCTCCTTCGGATCCTCACACCCGCCGCGGCGAGGCCAGCAGATACCGGTCCCCCGTCCGCGGTTCCCCGTGCTCGCTGACCTGCCAGCCCGCCTTCTCCAGCGTGGCCGCGCAGGCCCGCAGGGCCTCGGTGTCCGGTTCGTGCACGGCGACGGCCTCCGGCTGCGGGGTCGCCCGCACCCGGTAGCCACCGCCCTCGGCGCCCGCGGGCCGGTGCCCGGCCGCCTCCAGGGCGAGGGCGGCGGCCTGCACCAGATGCGTGCGCTCCCAGCCGCACGGGCGGTCCGTGGCGCCGTTCGGGTTGGTCATCCGGCGGAGCTCCAGGAGCCCCTGCCAGGCGCTGTGCACCTCACGTATGCGCGCGGGCCCGGCCTCGGTGACCTCCTCGCCGCCGACCCGTGCGGTGAACACTCCGGTGGCGGCAGGGGCGGGCCTGGGTGGCGGGGCGGCCTCGGGCTCCGGGGAAGCCTCCCGTATGCGATGCCCGGCCGGGGTCAGGAAGTGGTCGTGCGGCGGGCGCGGATGCCGGAAGGCGAGCCCGCGCTTCACCAGCGCCGCGAGCTGAGCCTCCGTGCCCCGCAGGCGGCCGGTAACGGGGTCGGCGGCATCGATGACCCGTCGCTGCGCGGCGGTCGGCGGTCGTGTCACGGCACTCTCCCTTCCCCTGGAGCGGTCGCCCGGCGGGCATGCGCCGACGAGCACCGGCCGGGCGGGGACCGGCGTCGATCAGCCCACTCGAAGACTACGAGGAGGGTCTGACAACCGGCTCTGACGTCGGGCTCAGCGATCGGGACCTGCGCCGAGGCCTGAGCGGGTCCGGGAAGGTCCAGGCACGCTCCCGAGCCGCCCGGCACGCGTCCTGCCCCCGAACGGGCTTCGCACCGCTCGGGCGGGACCCCATCGAGGATCTTCGTCCGGTACGCCGAGAGCACGCACCGGCGGCACCCCGAGCCGCTACCGCGGCGGGTGCGGGAGCGCACCGGCACTTCCCCGGACCCGCTTGGCTCGCACGCTCATGCCCTCAGGATCGTGCCCTCAGGCCTTGCCGTCGGACCCTGTCCGCGGACTCCTGCCGTCAGGGCCGGACGTTCCAGCTCGCGATCACCGGACGCCCGTGCTCCGTACTGAGCCGGCCGACCGTCCCCGTCCCCAGCTGGAAGAGCGCCCCGCCCGACGGCGGCAGCCCGAGCCACCGTGCGGTCAGCACCCGCAGGAAGTGCCCGTGGGCCACCAGTACGACACAGCCCTCGGCGTCGGCCGGCGCCGCGTGCACCTTTGCCAGCATCCGGTCGGCCCGCGCCCCGACCTCCTCCGGGCTCTCCCCGGGGTGCTCGGGCGGCCCGGGCGTGACCCCGTCCGTGAACAGGAACCAGTCGGGCCGGCTCCGGTGGATCTCGGCGGTCGTGATCCCCTCGTAGCCGCCGTAGTCCCATTCGCGCAGGTCGGGGTCGATCCGCAACTCGTCGAGGCCGATGAGCTCGGCGGTCTCCCGCGCCCGCTTCATCGGGCTCACGAACGCGGCCCCGATCCGGTGCGAGACGATGAGCGGCGCGACCTGACGCGCCTGCCCGCGGCCCTTGTCGGTGAGCGGGAGGTCCGTCCAGCTGGTGTGCTGCCCGGACGACGACCACTCGGTCTCTCCGTGCCGTACGAGGAGGAGGTCACCCATGGCCGCACTCTTCCTTTCGCCCTCGGGTCGGTGATCGAGGATCGACGATCGACCCATGATCGCCAACAGGAGGACGGGCGTCGGCATTCCCCGCACCGGCCGCCCCCTGCCCCTGCCGGCGGTGTCCGCCCGCGCTCCTACTGGCGGTATCCGCTCAGGAACCGCCCGATCCGGCTGATCGCCGCGTCCAGGTCGTCCGTGTGCGGGAGGGTGAGGATGCGGAAGTGGTCGGGGGTGGGCCAGTTGAACCCGGTCCCCTGCACCACCTGGATCTTCTCCCTCAGCAACAGGTCGAGGACGAACTTCTCGTCGTCGTGGATCTTGTGGACCCTGGGGTCGAGGCGCGGGAAGGCGTACAGCGCGCCCTTGGGCTTCACGCACGACACCCCGGGGATCTCATTGAGCTTCTCCCAGGCGCGGTCGCGCTGTTCGCGGAGGCGGCCGCCGGGGGCCGTGAGCTCGCGGATGGACTGGCGGCCGCCCAGCGCGGCCTGGATGGCGTACTGGGCCGGGGCGTTGGCGCACAGCCGCATGGAGGCCAGCATGGTCAGGCCCTCCAGGTAGTCCTTGGCGTGCTGGCGCGGGCCCGTGACGACGAGCCAGCCGGAGCGGAAGCCCGCGACCCTGTACGTCTTGGACAGGCCGCAGAAGGTGAGGACCACCAGGTCGGGGGCGAGGGCGGCGACCGAGTGGTGGACGGCGTCGTCGTACAGGATCTGGTCGTAGATCTCGTCGGCGAAGACCATCAGGCCGTGGCGGCGGGCGAGGTCGAGGATGCCCTCGATGATCTCCTTCGTATACACCGCCCCGGTGGGGTTGTTGGGGTTGATGATCACGACGGCCTTCGTCCGGTCGGTGATCTTCGCCGCCATGTCGTCCAGGTCCGGGTACCAGTCGGCCTGTTCGTCGCACAGGTAGTGGACCGCCTTGCCGCCCGCGAGCGTCGTCACCGCCGTCCAGAGCGGGAAGTCCGGCGCCGGGATGAGGATCTCGTCGCCATCCTCCACCAGCGTCTGTACGGCCATCGACACGAGTTCGGAGACACCGTTGCCGAGGAACACGTCGTCGACGTCGACCTCCAGGCCGAGGGTCTGGTAGCGCTGGGCGACCGCGCGGCGGGCGGAGAGGATGCCGCGCGAGTCCGTATAGCCGTGCGCCTGCGGGAGCATCCGGATCATGTCCTGGAGGATCTCCTCGGGCGCCTCGAAGCCGAAGAGGGCGGGGTTGCCGGTGTTGAGGCGCAGCACACTGTGGCCCGCCTCCTCCAGCGCGTTGGCGTGCTCTATCACCGGGCCGCGGATCTCGTAACAGACCTCGCTGAGCTTGCTCGACTGCCGGAACTCCATGCGTTGCGCCGCCCCTCCGGTTCGTGGTGTTGCTTGGTTTTACCAAGTTCCTGCTTGGAAAGTCCAATGACATGTCTAGACTGCGTCGCATGTCACCTCGCCGAAGTTACGACCAGTACTGTTCCGCCGCACGGGCGCTCGACGTCGTCGGTGACCGCTGGACTCTGCTGATCGTCCGCGAACTCCTCGCCGGCCCGCGCCGCTACACCGACCTGCACGCGGACCTGCCGGGCGTCAGCACCGACGTGCTCGCCTCGCGGCTCAAGGACATGGAGAGGGACGGGCTGACCACGCGACGCCGGCTGCCGCCGCCCGGCGCGGCCTACGTGTACGAACTCACCGGTCGCGGACGGGAACTGCTCCCCGTGCTGCAGGCCCTGGGGGAGTGGGGCGCGCCCGCGCTGGGCGAGCGCAGGGCCACCGATGCCGTACGGGCGCACTGGTTCGCCCTGCCGTTGCTGCGGGGGCTCGACGGGGTCGGGCTCGTCGAAGTGCGGCTGGACGAAGGGGAGTTCCACCTGTGGCTCGGCGCCGAGGAGGGGCCGGTGTACGGGGACGGTCCCGCGCCTGAAGAGCCGGACGCCCGGCTGTCGTTCGGGGTGGAGACCTGTGTGGCCGTGAGCCGGGGGGAGCTGACCCTGCTCGACGCGGTGCGCGAGGGGCGGGTCGAGGTGCTCGGGGAGGGCACGCTCGCCAAGGAGCTGCGGGAGGCGTGAACGGCCCCTCACCATACGGCGAGGGGCCCGCTGAACCGGCTCGGTCCAAGCGGGCCCCTGATGCGCCGTCAGACTCCGGGCGGCGGGGTCATCCGGGAGGGCCGCCCCGATCCCCGCGTCAGCGCGTACCCGCCGATCCCCGCGAGGGCCGCCAGCACGCCCCCGATGCCGGTCCACACCCAGCGGTCGGACCACCAGCCGGAGGTCCAGCCGTCGTCGGGTTCGAGCGAGGACAGTACGGCGGTGGAGGTCTCCGTTTCGTCGGAGTCCTCGGAGGCCATCGCGATACCCGGCACCAGTGGCTCGGCCAGCGAGCCGTCCACCGCCGCCGAACCGCCGATGTCCTTCGACTGGACCCGCACCGCGGCCCCGACCGACAGACCCAGGTCGGCCGCCCGGACGCCGGTGGCCGTCAGCCGGACGTAGTACGTACCCGGCAGCGGGTCATTGGCCCACTGCTCCGACCAGGCGCGCACCGTGCGCAGCGTGCAGGACAGGTCCACGGAGTCCGCGCCCTGGGCGGCGGTCCTCGTCTGCGCCCCGTACTGGCAGGCCTGGCGGCGCCGCAGTCCGTCGTACACGTCGATCCGCCAGGTGGACGAGGACTGGGCCGCCTCGGGCAGTCTGACCGTCGCCTTCATGGTGGGCCGCTGACCGGCGTCCGCCGGGAACGACCAGTACAGGTAGTCGCCTGTGGAGGCGGTGGCCGTGGCCGTCTGCTCCTGTTCGATCTCCGTCGCCGTACGGAAGGACGTACCCGCCTCGGTGGGGGCGTCGTCGTCCGACGGGCTCGCCGAGGGCGAGGTGTCGGCCACGGCGGGCGCGGCCGCGGTGCCGAACAGCAGGAGCCCCGCCGTCAGCGCCGGGGCCAGGGCGGCCTTCGTGCGCGACACGCTTCTGATCCGCATCAGTTGGTTCCGCATCAGGTGGTCCTCCAGACCGCTACCCGCCACCGGGACACCCAGCCCCACAGCACGCCGGCCACGAAGCCGACGAGCACCAGGAGGCCCACCAGCCACCAGCCGCGGCCGAGGCCGAACGAGGCCACGTCACTCGCCTGGTCTACGCCGTCGACGACGTCGACGGTCACTTCGAGAGGCAGGCCGGGGGTCGTCTTCACGCCACTGGCCGGGGAGAAGGAGTTGGTGACCTGGAGGCACACGGTCTCGGCTGTGTTCTCGTCCTCCTCGTCGTCGGCCTCGGCCTTCGGATACCGCAGACCCGTCGAGATCACGTCGGTCCGGCCGGTGCCCGCCGCCTCGCCGCGGACGATCTCACGGCCGCGCAGGGTGACCGCGCGCAGCAGCACCCCGTAGTCCGGGCTGACCGCACGGTCCGCCGCGACGCTCACGGAGGCGCGCAGCTCCTGGCCGGGGAGGACGTCCACGCGGTACCAGCGCTGCTGGCCGAACTCCTCGCGGTCGGTGTAGAGACCGGACTCCAGCGTCGGGGCCTGCGCGCATGCGTCGGCGCCCTCCACCGCCCGCGGGACCACCACCGGGTCGGCGGCCCGGTCGACCAACTGGTTGACGCGGTCGGTGAGTTCGTCCCGGTGCTCGATCGAGGTGTACGTGCCGCCGGTCGCCTCGGCGATGCAGCTCAGCTGCTGCCGCAGCTTGGTGCTCGGCACCAGTCCGAGGGTGTCGATGGTGAGGCCGACGCCCTTGGCCGCGATCTCGCGGGCCACCTCGCAGGGGTCCAGCGGGGCGCAGGTGTCCTCGCCGTCGGTGATCAGCACGATGCGGCGGGAGCCCTCGCCGCCCTCCAGGTCGTCGGCCGCCTTCAGCAGCGCGGGACCGATCGGGGTCCAGCCGGTGGGCGTGAGCGTCGCGACCGCCGTCTTGGCCTCCGTCCGGTCCAACGGGCCGACCGGGTAGAGCTGTTCGGTGTCCTTGCAGCCCGTCTGCCGGTCGTCCCCGGGGTAGTTGGCGCCGAGCGTACGGATGCCGAGCTGGACCTCCTCCGGCGTCGCGTCCAGCACCTCGTTGAACGCCTGTTTCGCCGCGGCCATCCGGGACTGGCCGTCGATGTCCCGGGCTCGCATCGAGCCGCTGACGTCGAGCACGAGGTCGACCTTGGGGGCGAGAGCCGATGTCTCGTCGGCGACGGCTGCGGTCGGGACGACGATCCCGGCCGTCAGGGCGGCGAGCAGGACGCAGACTCCTGCCGCCAGCCGTTTTCTTGTGATCATCGGCGGATCCTATTGACCCGGAGGGGCACACTCCAAAACGGCAGGTCCCCCCGGCTCCCGCTCACGCCCCCGGGCGCCGTCCGCCGAACAGTCCCGCCAGACGCGCCCGGTAGAGCACCGCGACCGTGAAGCCGTCGGTGAGGGCCCCGGAGCGGATCACGTCCTCCGCCATGTCCCGGACGGGTCCAGGTTCGCCGGGTTGTTGTCACCAACCGAGTCCCGATGCTGAGACCGGCTGTCCCCGGGCCGTTCGGCGTTGAGCAGAGCCGGAAACGCCTCTTGGAGCGCTTCGCGCCAGGGGCGGATCGGTTCGATCCGCCCCTGGCGCCAGCGATCGTGCCCGAGGACGCTGTACGCGGGGCGGGGGGCGGGCCGCGCGAAGGCGGCGCTGGTCGTCGGCCGAATCCGCTCTGGGGCGGCTCCGAGCAGCCGGAAGACTTCCCGGGTGAGGCCGAACCAGGTCGTCTCGCCGCCGCTGGTGCCGTGGTGGATCCCGGCGGGGGCGGTCACGGTGGAGGGGCGGGTTCTCGGGGCGGGGGCCCTCGACGTCATCGTCGATATCCGGATGGGTTCCCCGACCTACCGACAGCTGGAGACCGTCCGCCTGGACGACGAGGCCCACCATGCCGTCTACCTTTCCGAGGGCCTCGGACACGCCTTCTTCGCCCTCACAGACGACACCACCGTGGTCTACCTGTGCTCTTCGGGCTACGCCCCGGACCGCGAACACGGCATCAGCCCGCTCGACCCTGAACTGGGCATCGCCTGGCCCACAGGCATCGAGCCACTGCTGTCCTCCAAGGACGCGACGGCCCCTTCTCTGGCCGAGGCGGAGCGCCAGGGGCTGCTGCCGTCGTACAAGGAGTGCGTTGCCTTCCGCAATGGGTGTGGCCCCTTGAAGGGACTTGCCGGCCGGTGAAGTTGACGACCGAGTGAACGCGGGCGGTGTACGACAGCCGATCGGGGTGATGTTCGTTCGTGCCGCACCGCACGCCCGGGATCGGCGGAGTGCGGAGCTGCCGACTGTGCCAGACCGCCGTTACACCGGGTGCCCGTCCCGCAGCGGATTGCCCACCGTCGTCCAGATGTCCCCCGACCGCTGAGGCGTCAGCCGCATCGTCGTCAACGCCTTGATGGGCAGGGGCTCTTCGAGCAGGGCGGTCAGGTCCGGTGTGCGCGGCAGGTCGGGGGCGGCGGTGGACAGGGCCTGGCGCAGGGGTGCCGATGAGCCGGAGGTCGCGCCCAGGGTGCCGGTGACGAGGGAGCCGAAGAGCTTGCGGCGCAGGGCGGTCGGGTCGTCCGTGATCAGGCGGCCCGTCAGGGCGGGGACGGCGAGGCCGTGGCGGGTGAGGCGCCGGGGGCTGATGCGGATGTCGGCGAGGTCGCGGTAGACCAGCCTGAGCGGGGTGCCCGTGGGGGAGAGGACGACGAGGAGGTTCTGGCCGTGCGCCTCCAAGGCCACGCCCAGGTCGAGCAGGCGTAGGCAGACCGTTGCCGTGAGGGTGGTGAAGTCGCGCATCCAGGATGATGACCGGGCGAGGTCTGTCGTGGCCAGGGCCGCCACCGGCACCACGCTCTCGCCCGCCCCCGCGTACGCCTCCGGCGCCTCGCGCAGCACCGCCGCCAGGTCGGGCCCGTCCGCCGTTGCCGCGCCCAGCGTGCGCGTGATGTGCAGCAGCCCGTCGAGCCGGGGCACGAGGCTCTCCAGGAAGGCCGACACCGTGGCGGCGGTGGTGATGGAGTACGTCGAGATGTCCCGCACGGAGGACGTGAGGCGGGCGGTCAGGGCGGTCTTGATGTGCGGGCCGCCGTCGGCGGGGGCCAGGGTACGCAGGGCCATCAAGGGGTGCGCCGGGATGCCCGGACCGGGCTCGGGGTCCGTGGACTTCAGTACGTGGGCCACCTGCCACGGGTGGACCGGGAGCAGCAGCCGGTCCCCGTCCCGCAGATGTTCGGGCCACCCGCCCGTCATCCGCGCCTCCTCCGCCCGCACCGGCACCAGGCCGAGCTCCACCACCGGTCCGTGCTCCGGCCCGTACGCTAGCTGCTCGGCCACCGAGAAGCCGGGCCGGGAACGGCAGTTGGGGTGATACGGGTGACCGTCCACCACCGTCTGCTCCCACTCCCACAGGGCCCGGGGCCGCCCCCGCTCGCCCACCGGCCGCGCGGCCCGCGCCAGTGCCAGGGACGCGGTGCTGTGGTCGAGTTCGGCGGCGAAACCGGCACCGTGCGGTACGTCCAGCGCCGCCATCAGCCGGGCCGCTTGGTCGTACGGCACCCCGTCGAGCTCCACCTCGGTGACGTACGCGCCGGTGGCGTACGGGTCGGGGTGCGGCCCGTGCAGCGCGCGGCCGTCCGCCAGGTGGAGCGTCAGCCCGTCCCGGCCGGGCTCGCGCCGCGCCACCCACGGCAGGGGCTCGACGGCGAGGCCCCGCCACAGCCGCGTCAGCACCGCCGCACGGGCCCCCGGCAGCGCAGCGGCGTACGGCGCCGACAGTCCGGGACGTACGGTCTCCAGCTCGGCGGCGGCGGACAGCTCCGCTCCGGCGGCCGGGACGGGGGAGGGCCGCTGGGCGGTGGGGCTCCCGGGCTCGTGTGGCACGAAAGGGCTCCTAGGCTGGGGCTTCGACGGCGTCGCGCAGCGGTGCGCGACCACTCGGCGGACATGTGGACATACTGATCGTTCCCCGCCCCCGTACCGCCGGTGCCCCGCAGCGCGCAACGAATGGATTCCGTGGACGCAACCTCCGCAACCTCCGCAACCTCCGCAGCCGCCCAGTACAACGGCATCGACATCGGCAGCACCGCCGACGAACTCGCCGGTGCCCCGCTCCTGAACTGCCTCCTCAGGGAGATCGCCGAACCCGCGGGCCCCGGTGCCTTCCGGCTGCGCGCCAGCGGACGACTGCTGCGCACGAGCGGCGGCCGCCGTCCCGTACGGCCCGAACTGCGCACCGCGGACGGCCGCTGGCGCCGCCTGGACCACACCGGCCTGGTCGAACTGGCCGCGGACGAGCTGCTGCGGTTCACTTCGGTGCCCAACGACGAACTCCCCGGCGAGATCCTCGACAGCCGCGACGTCCTCGCCGCGCTGCTCACCGCCCGCGCCGCCGCCACCCCGCCCGACGACCCCTACCTGCGTTCCGAGCAGTCCCTCGTCACCGGCCATCCGTACCATCCGGCGCCCAAGGCCCGCGGCGGCGGCCCGGTCGCCGCCTGGCTGCCGTACGCGCCCGAGGCGTACGCCCGCTTCCCGCTGGAGTTGCTCGCGGTGCGCGAGGACACGGTCGTCGAGGAGGGCGACACCGGCGTGTTGGACGCCCTCGGCGAGGCGCCGCCCGGTTACCGGCTGCTGCCCGCCCACCCCTGGCAACTCGACCTCGTCGGCGCCCGGCCCGAGGTACGCGACGCCTTCGCCGACGGCCGCCTGCTCCGCCTGGGGCGCGGTGCGCGGCTCGCCTGGCCGACGGCCGCCATCCGCACGCTGTACGTCCCCGCGGACGACCTGGAGGACGACCTGTTTGTGAAGTTCAGCCTCGACGTGCGCATCACCAACGACATCCGGCGGCTCTGGCGGCACGACCTGCGAGGGCTGCGCCGCACGGACTCGGCCGTCACCGCGGCCGCCGCCACCCTGCCGCAGAGCGCCTGGCTCAGCGACCGCGGCTACCGCACCGCCTCCTTCGCCTTCGAGGAACTGGCCGTACTCGTCCGCGACGGCCTCCGGCAGCACCTCGCGCCCGGTACGACCCCGCTGCTGGCCGCCTGGTTCACCGAGTCCCACGAAGGCGGCCTGCCGGGCGACCTCACCGACCCGGTGGCCTGGTGGGAGGCGTACCTGCGGTGTGTGGTCCCACCCGCCCTGGAGCTCTTCGCACGGCGCGGGGTCGTCCTGGAGGCCCACCTGCAGAACACGGTCGTCGCCGTCGACCCGGCCGCCACCCCCGTCCAGGCACTGTTCCGCGACGCCGAGGGCGTGAAACTGCTGACCGACGTGGAGCGCGCCGCCGGCTGGGAACGGCTCGTGTACTGCCTCGTCGTCAACAACCTCACCGAGATAGCGAGCGCCCTCGCCGAACGGTACCCACAGGCCGATCCCGCGCTGTGGCCCGCCGTACGACGGGAGTTGAGCCGCCACGGAGAGATCCCCGAGGTCTCCGCGCTGCTCGATTCGCCGACCCTGCCCGGCAAGACGAATCTGCTGCTGCGGTGGACGGGGGCGGACGGGGCGGATGCGCGGTACCTGCCCCTGCCCAACCCGCTGGCGGTCACGGGGACTTTACCGGGCGCCACCTAGAGTGGCGCGCGTTACGGACACCGCGACGCACTCGGGCGGGGGCACGTCACAACAGCGCGGGTGGACAGGTGCACATCGGCAGCCTCGTCCAGGCAGAATCCATCGAGAACCTGCACATCCACGGGGAACAGCGCACGGCCATCCCCGTCCCGCGAACTCCCCCCGGCAATAGCGCACTTCGTCGACCGCGAGGACGAACAGGCCCGCGTCTTCCGGGCCGCACGGCGGACCGCCCCCTCGTCGTCGCCCTCAGCGGGCTGAGCGGGATGGGCAAGACCACCCTCGGCTTCCGGCTCGCCCGCCGACTGGAGGCCGAGCACCCGACACGGCGGTTCTGTACGTCGACCTCGATGCCCTCAGACGAGACGGAGTGGTCGAAGTCGCGGACACCGTTTGCGCAGTTCAGTCCGGGTATGCGGGGGGCGGCGGGCGGCGTGTCCGCGATGGTACCCAGGCGGGGACCGGTCGAAAATGCCGATCAGTCGTACGACCGGCTGAATTACAGTGGCCGGTGTGCTGCGCCAAGTGACCGCCGACCGATATGTGACACCGCTGCGGGCGGGCGGCTCCGTCCCCGGAGTCGTCGAGGCCGACGACCTGGGGACGTACGTCGTGAAGTTGTCCACAGGGTGGCGCTGACCTGCGGTGATGCAGCAATCCCTGTCGCTGACCTGCACAGATGCTCCTTTCGGAGTGTTTCAGGTTCGTGCTGCTTTATGTAGCCGATCCTCCCCACGCGCTCCCCAGCGGCGCGGATACTCCCCAGATTCTCCCCAGGAAAAGCCGAGGTCATCAGCGGCGACGAGACGAAACCCTCCCTGTCGTAGGCACGCTGAGTGACTGCCGAGGGGCTGGGGCACTCTGTAGTGGCCGACTCTGCCATACTCGGTTGCCCCGGGCCGAGGGCCACTCGTTCGGCTCTATGCAGCGCATGGGAGCGCGGTGCGGGCTGGACCCCGTGCACAGGTGGTCTGCCCTTAACGAACGGCAGCGCGCTCTTCTCGAACGCGTCGCGGCCGGTGAAGAACCTGGAGCCAGGTCGCCTGGGGACTGGCGCTCGGGCACGACCCCGGAACCTGGAAGCGCCCTGGCTCCCCGATAGGGCAGCCGCCAGAAGAATCGTTTCTTCTCATGAGTTGTGCTTCTGACAGCCAAGGCGGAGGGTACCGTTACCTCTACCTGCATTCTTTGTCTCAAGCGCCACCTAAAGATCCTCTTCCGTCGTTACGCCTGCACACCCCAACTGACATTCGTCCAGCATGCCAGCCCCCCTGGCTTGTCCGGTCCTGCCAACTCAATTAGGGAGCGTGACGTGTGACAGAGGCCATTGTGACTGCTGCACTCGCCAGGATTTCCGAAGGATCCGGCGCTGCGCTCATCGACCTCATCCGCCGCTACCTTTCCAAAGATCAGGAGCCTTCACAGGAACTGGAAGTCCTGACCCGGGCGGAACGCGGAGCCCTCTCCGCGGATGACAGGCGTGAACTTCAGGCCCTGCTGTTCACGTACGCGAGTCAGGACCCGACGTTCCAGGACCATCTGCACAGGCTTTCGATGTCCGCTGGCGCCAACAATTCCGTAACATCCAGCAATGTGCAGAAACTCATTCAGGCTCAGAATATCGGTAACGTCTCGATGTGACGCATAACGCAACAGGGATACGAACTGCCAGGGGCGACTCTGGACCGTGCCGGTGGACAAGGACTGGAGGAAAGGCTCAGTGAACCCTGAGCACGAAGGCGTTCCGCATAACATTGCGGAACGCCTGTCGGCGAATCAGCTGCTGCAGGTTGGGTCGTCAGGACCGATATATGTCCAGCGGTCACCTTCGGTGAACCGCGCGGACGTGCCCCACATGCTGCCCGGTGGCGTAGGCCGGGTCATCGGCCGGTCGCACCTTCTGAAAGCCATGGACGACGCCATGGGATCTGCAGGATCCCGGTGCTGTGTGCTGTGGGGTCTGGCTGGATCAGGGAAGACCACCCTGGCACTCGCCTGGTCGGGGTCGCGGCTGGAAAATTACCCCGACGGGCAGTTCTTCGTCGACATGCAGGCATATTCGAATGCCCCGAGGGTGGAACCCCGTGACGCACTGCGCACCTTCCTGGCCGCGCTTGGCGTAAACCGTACCGATTTGACTGACGACACAGGGTGGGGCAATGCATTTCTCGCAGCGACAGCAGGAAAAAAATGCCTGGTGATCATTGACAACGTGTCGACCTACGATGATGTCAGAGAACTCGTTCCCGGTGTGGGCTCAAGTCTGATTGTCACAAGTCGACGCGCCATCCCCGAAATGATCATTCGACACCAGGCTCAGGTCCTCAAATTGCCGCTGCTCAGCATCGAAGAAGGCATCGAACTACTTGCGGAACGCGTGGGCTTCATCCGCGTCGGCAGGGACAACCACAGCGCGACCCGCATCGTCGAACTGCTGGAAGGACACCCGCTTGCGCTTGCCATCGTCGCCGCCAAACTCGCCGTCCACACCACATGGGACCTCCAGGACGCACTCGCAGGAATCCAGTCCGGAGACACACCACTACGGTTCCTCGACGACGCTGATCTCGGCATAGAGGTCGGAAGAGTCGTCTCCTGGTCCGTCGAAGACCTCGACCCTGAAACCAAGTACGTCCTGTACGCAGCATCAATGTTGCCCAATACCGAGCTCTCCAGCGCCGTGCTGCGCCTCGTCCTCGACCAGGACGAATCCAGATGCGACCGGACCCTGCGCGCACTGAGTCTCGCCTCCCTGATCGACGAGATCAGCCGAGGGCTCTACCGCATGCACGACATCATCCGGGCGTACCTGTCAGAAACGCGCGCCCAAGTACTGAACGCTGAACAACAGATCGACATCGCCCGCCGGATTCGCACCACCTACCTTGCGCTCAGCTTCGCAGCCGACCAAGCGATCGACCCCAACCGGTCCCCGATCGCGCTGGGAGACACCGCAGAACGGATCGCCAGCGAGGTCCGATTCACCGTTCCTGAGGCACTCACCTGGTTCAGCACCATCACGCCGTCCATGGTCCGCCTGATGGACGAAGCGTCAGACACCCACGACTACGAGTTCGTCACCCGCTTTGCCTGGTGCGTCAATACCTACCTTTACTGGCGACAAGACGTTCCCAAAACCCTCGACGTCCAAGAACGCGCCCTCCAAGCAGCCATGGCTGGCGACCACCCGATGGAGGCTCACTGCCGGCGCGGCCTGGGAAGGGCGCTCGCCGACGCCGGACGACTCGACTCTGCAAAGGACCAACTCTTGGCGGCCCTCAGCATTGAAAGTGCCCGCGGAGACAGCAGCCAGACAGCCTCCACCCAACATGCCATGGCGGAACTCTCACTCCGCTCCGGCGCCTATCACCAGGCCCTGCGCTGGGGGCTGCGTGCCGCCAGGGAATCCCGGCGCAACAACAACGCCGTGCGCGAAGCACGAGGCTTGTACGACGCCGCACGCGCCCTCATCGAGCTGGGACGCTACACCTGGGCCGAAGACCTGGGCCTGCGCAGCCTGGCGATGTGCGAGGAAAGGGCGAACGCGTACGGGCGCGCGCTCGCCCTGCGAGTCCTGGGGACAGCTGGGGTCAAGTCCGGAGACCTCGAGAAAGGCTGCACCTGGTTAGAGCGTGCATGGCGAGCCGAAGAAGCACTCGGCAACTCCCGTTCCGTTCGTGCGATTCTGCAGCAGCTCGAAGATGCGTACACCCAAGTCGGGAACGACAGCGCGGTGGCCGAGGTCCATCGCGTCCTCACAGATCTCGATCGCTTCGTCAGCGCAGACGAGCCCAGGTGAAACGGCAACCACATGGCTCTGCGTCACACACCCCTCGTCCCCTCCGATCGACTGGCCAGCCCGTCCTCCTACCGTCAGCTCTCGCGCCGGACAGAGGACACCCGCTTCCGCGCCACGCTGGACAATCTCCTCGGGACACAAGCCCTTAGCTCCTTAAGCCGAGCGCTCGCCCGCGAGGGAGCCGTCAGCACGACCGGACTACTCCCGGCAGATCAGTTCGATGACTTCCGGAAGACCTACGACGCAGAGATGCGCGCAGGCGGCAGCCGCGGCACGCTACACAGTTACCTGAACATCGCCTCGTCGACACCGTTGCTGAGAAACCCTGGCTTGTGGGACACCGTCGCACACCCGCTTTTCGCCGTCCTCATCGCCTATGCACTGGGCGGCCCGATAAAGATCATCGACATGCGGGCCAAGGACACCTACCCCGTCGATGTCGTCGCCCGGGACAACACCCTGCACCTGGACAACAGCCCCTTCATCGACGAGTACAAAGTAGTTGTCACCTGGAGCCTGGGCAGCACGAAGGGACCCTCAGGCCAGGGACTGACCTACCTGCCCCGCACGAACCGGCTCTTCAGACAGTGCTTCGTGGAAGCGGACGGGAGCGTCTGGAGCGACGAAGATGCCTGCATCTTTCCGTTCGAGAGCCGAGTTGATGAAGTACTTATGGCCCAGGCGGACTTCCTCGAAACGCCTGACCCCCTCGTGGTCCACTTGACCGATCTCGAGGCACCATGCCATACGATCTTCGCAGCAAGCAGACTGGTCCACCATCGATACCGCACGTCGACTGGAGCGGCCCGAAGCGCTGTCATGGCGGCCTTCCACCGCACTGATGACAGCGAGGAACAACTGGGCTCCAAAGAGCCCGGCCACACGCCTCTCAAGCAGTTCCTCGTCGCCGGCGGATCACGAGAGCAATTCCTTTCCGCCGTGCACCACGAAAAACCCACCATCGAAGCAGCCTTGGACCAACTTTCTGCAAAACCAGACCTTCTGGTAGACCCCCGGCGGCACACGCTCACCGGAAAATCCTTCACCCAGTGGTACTCACGTCAATGCGCAGGCGTCACACTCAATAATCTACGCACACGGCAAATGTCCCAGAACGCCGCTATTCGCGCGTCTCCCGTCGGCTGGCTCGTGCAAAGACTCCAGTACGACCTGCAAGGCCCTCTCAATATGCCCTTCTTCGCCGACATGAGGGAGACGCGGCGCAAGCGCGCGCGGATCTGGCTTCGGGAAATGTCCCCTGAAGACATCCACGAGGTCATCGAAGCAGAGTGCATGGCATCCCCCCACGCCATCAACCAGACCGAACAGGAAGCCACCAACGGATCCACCGCCGCCCTCCGCAACCTCCTGCTGGACCTCGGCCGGCTGCTGGCCCAATCACCACCGGCAGCCGAAGCCAGTGCCGTGCCAGGACCGGCAGACGCGTGGGCTGTTCGTTCCTTGTCACCGTTCATCCGGGACCTCACGGTCACAGCGAGTTGGCTAGAGGAAGGAGACAAGGACTCGCTGACCACAGCGATGGCGTTCGCTCTCCTTGCCTCCGCTCTGAGCTCAAGGCGGTTCAGCCTGGGAGACGAAGGCCACCACATCACCGAACGGCTACTTCAAGGCTACGCGGCCCTGGTGAACGACACCGCGGACACGCATCCATGACACCGGATCGCCACAGCCTCGACGTCTACCTGCAGTCGGTCAACGAACAGATCCAAACGACGAAAATGTCATCGGAGCTGTGGTTTCGAAGCCCTCCGCGGCATCAGATCCGCGCAAACGACCAGTTCGTACGGTCACTCATGCGCGAAGGGCTCGCGACGGCGGCATCGCCCCCCATCTCCGCGGCTGAACAGGCAGAGCTCCGGCCTAGCGCAGTGCGCAGTGCGTACTGGGCTCAAGCCACACGAACGCAAGACGTCGCTGTCCGCTTCGGGGCGGCCAGCCACACCTCCCTCCACGAGTACTTCACAGCCGACGCCGGACGAAGCGGCGAAGCTGTTCGCACACGGGCACGACGGGCCGTGGCCCCCTCCACACCAGCGGACTACCTACTACGCAGCATCGACCGGCTCACCGCAGCGACCGGTGTCGGCGGTCTCTGAACCTGGACCCCTTTGGGGTCGGTGACTTTTGACCCCGTGTGTGCAGTTGTTCACCCGGTTGCCGCGCTCGGTGTGCGGCCGATGTCGCGGTCTTTGAGCCGGTAGGAGTCTCCCTTCAAGGAGAGCACATCGGCGTGATGGACGAGACGGTCGATCATGGCGGCGGCGACGGTGTCGTCACCGAAGACCTCGCCCCAGCGTCCGAACGGCTTGTTGCTGGTCACGATCACGGACGCGCGTTCGTAGCGGCCCGAGATCAGCTGGAAGAACAGGTTCGCCGCTTCCGATTCGAACGGGATGTAGCCGACCTCATCGATCACCAGCACCGGGACCCGTGCGAGACGGAGCAGTTCGTCCTGGAGCTTGCCGGTGCTGTGGGCGGCGGCCAGGCGGTCGACCCACTGCGAGGCGGTGGCGAACGCGACGCGGTGTCCGGCCTGGCAGGCACGGATGCCCAGAGCGATGGCCAGGTGGGTCTTGCCGGTGCCGGGCGGGCCGAGGAAGACCACGTTCTCCTTGCCGGTGATGAAGTCCAGGGCGCCCAGGTGGGCCACCGCCTCCCGTTTCAGCCCGCGCAGGTGATGGAAGTCGAACTCCTCCAGGGTCTTGCGGGCGGGGAAACGGGCCGCGCGGATGCGGCCCTCGCCGCCGTGCGCCTCGCGGGCGGCGACCTCGCGCTGCAGGCAGGCGGCCAGGTACTCCTGATGTGTCCAGGATTCGGCGGTGGCGCGTTCAGCGAGCCGGTCGGCGGCGTCCAGCAGAGCCGGTGCCTTCAACGCACGGCTGAGGAAGGCCAGTTCGGCGGTGACGTCCC